>DAISLB010000003.1:0-80999 GCA_036820645.1 Clostridium sp. | reverse complement strand
TATAATGGAAAAATTTCAAAAAAGAAATTGCCTACTAGAACTTGACACAAACAAAGAGTACAAAATGTTTTAAATAATTATAAAAAATATGGTAAAATAAGAATAGTATAGCATATGATACTAAAGATAGCATTTAATATGCTATCTTTTAATTTTTTTCGTAATAAAATTTTCATGTAATTCATATAAAAAGAAGGAATTAAAATTCCTTTGTCGAATTTATTATTTGTTAAGATATGGCAATTAATTAAAAAGAAGGGAGTAAATAATATGGAGGAATCGAAAATAAGTGTAGTTATCGCAGATGATAATGCTGAATTTTGCAGTATTCTTAATGATTATCTTTTAAATCAGAGGGATATATTAGTTACAGGAGTTGCAAAGGATGGGATAGAGGCTCTTAAATTAATTGAAGAAAAAAAACCAGACTTAGTAGTACTGGATATAATAATGCCTCACCTTGACGGACTTGGTGTTTTAGAGCGATTAAATAATATGAATATGAGCCCAATGCCAAGAGTAATAGTTTTATCTGCAGTAGGACAGGATAAAATAACTCAAAGAGCTATAGCATTAGGTGCAGATTATTATGTAGTAAAGCCTTTTAATATGGAGGTGTTTACAAAGAGAATAAGGCAGATGTTTAATAATGTTATAAGTAGTGGAGATCAAGTAAAGAAAACCATACCCATTATTGATAATGAGGAAAAAAAATTTTCAAGAGATGATCCTACTAATTTGGAACAAGAAATAACTGATATAATACACGAAATAGGTGTTCCGGCACATATAAAAGGATATATGTACTTAAGAGAGGCAATAACTATGGTAGTAAACGATATGGAATTACTATCAGCAGTTACAAAAGAGTTATATCCATCTATAGCTAAAAAATATAATACCACTGCAAGTAGGGTAGAAAGAGCTATAAGACATGCTATAGAAGTAGCTTGGTCTAGAGGACAGGTGGAAACTATAAATAAAATTTTTGGATATACTATACATAATGATAAGGGTAAGCCAACAAATTCAGAGTTCATAGCTATGGTGGCTGATAAATTGAGATTAAAAAATAAAGTAAGCTAAAAAGTTAAAATATCTTCCGTTAATTGACAATAAACTTGACAAAGTATAAATTAATTAGAATAATTAATTTATAGAGTTTTAAGTAGTAATTTTACAAAATAGATAAAGAGGTGCATAAATATGGATTTTACTGAAAAAACTATAAAACAAGAAAATATATATAAAGGAAAAATTATTGATGTTAATGTTCATACTGTAAAACTTCCTGATGGTAGAGAATCTAAAAGGGAAATAGTAAATCACTGTGGTGGCGTAGCAATACTTGCATATAAAGACAGCAATACGTTGTTTATGGTGGAACAGTTTAGAAAACCTATAGAACATGTGCTTCTTGAGATACCAGCAGGTAAGATTGAACAAAATGAAGATATGGAGAGTTGTGGTAGAAGAGAACTGGAAGAGGAAATAGGGTATAAAGCTAAAAAATTTCAGTATTTGGGGAAGGTGGTTACCAGTCCTGGGTTTTGTGATGAATATATATATTTTTTCAAAGCTGAGGATTTATATAAGGGAAGAAATGATATTTGCGATCAAGATGAATTCATAAATGTGAAAGAAGTTAAATTGGATAAAATCAAGGAAATGATAAAAAATGGAGAAATAATAGATGCAAAGACCATTTGTGCTTTTATGATGATATAACATAGTCATATAACTCTTTTGTAAATCATAAATATAAAAAGATGATGAACAAAGGGGGGATAAAATTATGCTGGAAAATAAACTATCAAGTTTAATAAATGGACACATTAAAAATAATTTTTGGCTATATGTTATAAGTATATTATGTGTATTTACAGGAATAGTACTAGGTATATATAGTGTTAGGTACATGGGTGGATTTGAGAAAAGTGATCTGTTGAGCTATCTTAAAAATTTTACTACTACAATAGGATCAGGAAGTGTAAATTATAAATCTATTTTTTTAGAAACGTTAAAAAATAATATTCCAATAATTTTAGCTGTATGGTTTTTGGGACTTACAATGATAGGAATACCTGTAATACTTATTATAGATATAATAAAGGGATTTACAATTGGATTTGCTATGAGTTTTATAATAGGTGGAATGGGAATAAAGGGTATGTGGATGTCGCTTCTAGGCATACTTCCACAAAATATAATATATATACCTTGTATAATATTTTCATCAGTGCTTGCTATGGAATTTTCACTAATGATATTTAAAGACAAATCTGCATCTAAATGGAAGTCAAATGTTTTGGTTAGCCTTACATCCTACTCTGTTTGTTTTTTACTGGTAACTACTTTTATGTTTATAGGCTTTTTTATGGAAGCATATTTAACTCCAAATATGATTAAATTTATTGCAGCAAGTTTTGGGATGATAATGTTATGATTTTAGATGAAAAAAAATCAGAATTTATTATAGTAACATTGAAATGTTTTTTTGTGCTTGTATTTTTTGGCATATTTCTACCTAAATGTATAGACTTTGTCCTATACAACTTTGTTGTTAAACCTCATTCTTATGATAATAGTATATTTGTCTATAGCATATGTAGTAAAAATATGAATATAATATATCACTATGCTATTGTTTTTAACGAATTTCTTAAATTTTAAAATTATAACTCTCGAAGAGTAGGTGGTAGTTTTGAATGGACTTTTATTAGATTATGAAGAAACTTTAGAAAAGAAACATATGAGTAAAAATACTAGAGATGCTTATGTAAGAGACATAACTAGATTTTGTAATTTTATAAAGGATAGAGAAGAAAATTTAGAAAATGTACAAGTTGTATCTATAATGGCATACGTACAATATCTTCAAAAAGAGGGGAGAGCTATCTCTTCAATAGTAAGAAATATAGTATCTTTGAGAAATTTTTATAAGTATTTGATGCTAAAAGGTGTTCTAAATGAAAACCCGGTTTTGTATTATCAAATTCCGAAAGTAGAACATAAAGTTCCTAACGTATTAACAATAGAAGAAGTAGACAAGCTTCTTGAAGCCCCCAATTTAGATACTAATAAAGGAATAAGAGATAAGGCTATGCTAGAGGTTATGTATGCTGCAGGAATGAAGGTAATGGAGCTGTTAAGATTAACTATATACGATATAGATTTAAAGCTTTCTTATATAAGATGTAGAAGCTTAAAAGAAGAGGAGCGGATAGTGCCTATAGGTTCTGTGGCTGTAAAATATTTAAAAAATTATCTAAATATAAGACCTAAATTAAATATATATAATTTAGATGTTTTATTTCTCAATTTAAGGGGAGTGCAAATGAGCCGCCAGGGGTTTTGGAAAATAGTAAAGTATTATGCAAAAGAGGCCAATATAGATAAAAATATAAATGCTTTTACACTGAGACATTCTTTTGCGGTGCATTTACTTCAAAATGGAGCGGATATTAAATCTGTGCAGGAACTTTTAGGACATAAGGAGTTATCTGCTACTCAGATATACTCTGCAGTGATAAAAAGAAACAAAATTGCACAAGTATATAAAAAGTGTCATCCGAGAGCATAATCAATGCATAATGTACAATGAACAATTTACAATTATTGAAAAAATAAAGGATTTGATGTTAAAGTCAATTTTAACATCAAATCCTTTATTTTTATGTGATAATTTTCTTGACTTAAGGAAAGAATACATCTCAAAGGAGGAGAGAAATAAAATGAGGAAAAAGCAAGGAGCTTTTAGAATATTAAGCAATATATTAATTTTATTTTTTGTTACAGTATTGTGGTTACCAGTTGTTAATGCAGAACCTTTAAGTGAATCCGATAAAAAAGAGATGAATGGTACAGGATCAGGTTTAAATATAAATGCTAAGTCTGCATTGCTCATGGAACCTATAAGTGGAAAAGTAGTTTTTGAGAAAAGTTCTCATGAAAAATTAGAACCTGCTTCTGTTACGAAAATAATGACAATGCTTTTAACTATGGAAGCAGTGGATTCAGGAAGAATATCATTATCAGATAAGGTAACTGTAAGTGAAAATGCAAAAAAGATGGGCGGAAGTTCAATGCTATTGGATACTGGAGAAGTTAGAAGTGTGGAAGATTTAATAAAGGGCATAGGGATAGCTTCAGGTAACGATGCAGCAGTTGCTATGGCAGAATATTTAGGAGGAAGTGAAGATCAATTTGTACAGCTTATGAATAAAAGGGCATCAGAACTTGGAATGAAAGATACCAGTTTTAAAAATTGTACTGGACTTAGTGAAGAGGGACATTTAACTACAGCTTACGATATAGCATTAATGTCTAGAGAGTTACTTAAGCATCCAAGGATACTGAAATATACTGGAACATATATGGAGACAATATCAGAAGGCAGAAAAAGTCCTATAGAATTAGTAAATCACAATAAATTAGTGAGATTTTTTAAGGGATGTGACGGATTAAAAACTGGGTTTACCAGTTCTGCTAAATACTGCATATCTGCGACTGCAACTAGAGATGGTGCAAGAATGCTGGCTGTAATAATGGGATCTCCTACATATAAGATAAGGAATAAGGATGCATCTATGATGATGAATTATGGATTTTCCAAGTATTCCCCAAGGAGTATTTTAAAAAAGGGAGCTGATGTAGAAAAGATTGCCCTAAATAAAGCGGGAGATAGATTTTTTATTGCCAAAGCTTCAGAAGATTTAAAGGTAGTAGTTGAAAAGGGAAAAGAAAGTAAAATTACTTATAAGTGTATAGTAGATAAAAATAGAAAAGAGTATAAAAAAGGTGAAAAAGTTGGATATTGTGATGCATATGTAAATGGAGAGGCTGTAGGAAAAGTTAATTTGTATAGTGACAGGGACGTAAAAAAATTAGGTGTATTTGGAAATTTTAAAGATAGTTTAAAGAATATTTTACAGAAAGGACAATAATTTATATACTTTTAATGTATAATGTATAATTAAAACAGGAAATTCAATTAGGGTAATGGATTTTTAAAACTCATTGAATTTCCTGTTGATTTGTTTAAAGACTAGGAAAGGAAAGGAAGATATGAATATTTTAGGGGCATTTACTACAGAGCAAATACAAACCATAAATTTAATAAAACCCATATGCAAATGTAATGGTATAAAGGCTTATATAGTAGGAGGAGCCGTCAGGGATGCATTTCTTGGAAATAAAGTAAAAGATATTGATATATGTATAGATAGAAATCCTAATTTTATTATAAGTAAATTGGATGGAATTAAGTGTTTTCAGTATTATGATAAGTTCCAAACAGCTTCCGTGTTATTTGAAAATGAAGTAAATATAGATTTAATAAGATGTAGGAAAGAATATTATGTTAGAGATGGTGAACTTCCTATAATTGAGCCATCGCACATATACGATGACTTGAAAAGAAGGGATTTTACAGTGAATGCACTAGCCTATGATATAGTAAAAGAAAGTTTAATAGATATTTATAGGGGATTGGAAGATATAAAAAATAAAAGTCTACAAAAAATACATTTAAATAGTTACAAAGAAGATCCTACTAGAATATTTAGAGCAGTGAAGTATGCTGTAAGGTATGGGTTTGATTTAAAAGATAAGGATGAAATAATTAATTGCGTGAATGAAGGTGCATTTAATTTGATAAGCAATGATAGAATAGTGAAGGAAATATATCTCTTATGTAAGGAAAAAATGTGGATAAAAAATATTTTGATGTGCGGTAATTTAAAGATTTTTAATGTTAACAGAGAAAAATTAAGAATAGGAAACGAAAATTACAATAATATAAATGAGAGAATTTTAAGATTATTTTATGCACTTGAAGACAAAAAGTATGCTCATATATTAGGTGAAAATTCTGTCTTGGATAGTAAATTGAAAATTTCAATAAAATATTTCATAGAAAATTATCAAAAAATAACCTGTAGAATTTTAAATGCTATGGATAATTATGAATTGTATGAAATATTAAAGAGCATAAATGATTATGGACTTATACTTTTAAAATGGAATGACAAACTTAAGTATAAGATTTATAATTATGTTCACAATATGTATCATTATAAATCGTCTTTGAATGGAAAATTCATAAGTTCTCTTGGAATACAAAATGGAAAAACTATAGGAGAAATTTTAAATTACATGACAAAGATTGAATTAAACTCTATGATAAAGTATGGAAAAAAATATTTAGTAAAAAATTTAGGAGAGATTATTTAGATGTCTTTAAATATAAAAATAGAAAATTTTGAGGGGCCTTTTGATCTGCTTCTTCATCTTATAAAAAAAAATAAAATGAACATATATGATATAAAAATATATGAAATTACGGAACAGTATCTTCAGTACGTAAATAATATGAAAGACATGGACTTAGATACGGCCTCTGAATTTATAGTTATGGCAGCATCACTTATAGAAATAAAATCAAAAATGCTTTTACCTAAAACTCAGTTAAATGAAGATGATAATGAGGATGAAAAAGATCCTAGAAGAGAATTAGTAGACAAGCTTCTCCAATATAAAAAATTTAGAGCAGCAGCTGAATTTTTAAAAAAGAGGGAAATAGGTTTAGAAAAGATGTTTGGAAAAAAGCCAGAAATAATTGAACAAATGAATATGAACACAAGTCTGGAACAATTTTTAAAGGGAATTACTATGTTAGATTTGTATCGTATTTACAGCCAGCTTATGGATAACTATGTAAATAAACTTAATAAAGGAAATGTCATGGACAGAGAGATATCTTTAGATAAGTTTAAATTACAGGATAAGATGTTATATATACGAGAAATTATTCAAGCTAAGCCCCAAATTAGGTTTTCTGTTGTTTTAAAAAATTGTTCTTTTAAAATAGAGAAAGTGGTAACTTTTCTTGCGCTTTTAGAACTTATAAAACTTAAAGTAGTATCTGTAATACAGTATGAAAATTTTGAGGAAATTTATGTAGAAAGGATAATTGAAAATGAGAAATAATAGTGAGAAAAATACTAGTAGCGAAATTGTCCAAGAAAAGGATTTAACAGGAGATGAATATTTTTCTATAATAGAATCATTATTGTTTGTATCTGGTGAACCTCTTACTCTTAAGCAAATTGCTTCAATAATAAAGCTCAGCAGTAAGCGTACAAAGGATTTACTTAAGAATATGGCAATTAAATACGGACAGAAATCCAGAGGAATAAAAATTTTAAACAATGATGATAAGTATAGTTTAGTTACTAAAACTGAAAATAGTTATTATGTTGAAAAATTACTGGGGAATAACTCAAGACAATCCCTATCTCAAGCATCCCTAGAAACTCTAGCTATTATTGCTTACAAACAGCCTATAACTAGGATAGATATAGATGAAATAAGGGGAGTAAAAAGTGATAAGGCAATATCAACTTTGATTGAAAGGAAACTGATAAAAGAAAATGGAAGATTGAGTGTGCCTGGGAGGCCTATAATATATGGTACTACAGAAGAGTTCCTGAAATATTTTGGGCTTGAAAATATAAATGAAATTCCGGGTATTGAGGAATTTCATCTTGATTAACTTAAGAGTATCAAAAAATTATCGTGTACTATGCAAGTAAAGAAGAAGAAATGATTATTCTTCTTCTTCTTCCTTCTTCTTCTTATCAGAGTTATCTTTGGATTTTGGAGATTTAGAATTTATCATTCCTCTTATTACATCCATTACTTGTGGAATTGAATCTACTATTTTATCATAGGTGTTATTTTGATCTAAGGATAAAAGTCTTACAGAATCACCTTTTGTGACTAAAAAAGCCACAGGTTTTACCGTAACTCCAGCTCCTGACCCACCACCAAAAGGATATTCTGGATTGGGTGATTCTTCATGGCTTATGTCGAATTCGCTTCCTCCAGACGCAAATCCAAAGGATACCCTTGAAATTGGTATTATAAGAGAACCGTCTTTTGACTCTACAGCATCGCCTACTATGGTATTTACATCTATCATATCTTTTAAATTTTCCATAGTGCTTTTTAATAAATTTTCTATAGGATGATTATCCATAAAAATTCCTCCCTTTAAAGTTTTAAATTAATTACGGGGTTAAAAATTAGAAATACTACAGTTACATATGTATAGACTGTAGTTTTTTACACTTTTAGTTGTGCTTAAATAGTTTTATATACATATAAATAACTTTAGCTAAACTAATGTAAATTATACTTGATATTTCTAAATTAAAATAAAAACTGTTAAAAACAGGTTTTACGTGTATTTCCTTTTTTTTCACTACAAATATATTTTTAAGTAGAGCAAATATAAAAGTACTTAATGTTGGCATAAGCCCATAAACTATAGCAGTATAGGCTGCATCATCTAGCCCATAAACGAGGTTTACCCTAATTTTTATATGTGGTTTAAATTTTAATTTCTTAAGGGATTTCAAATTTATTTTGAAATTATTTATGAAGGATGAAGATTTTTTCTTTCTTTTAAGAGAGGGTTTGTTATCTTTTAAATTAATTTTGTCTATAACATTTAAATTATAGATTTTTAGTAAAAATGTTTTATTGATATAGTTTATTTTTATTTTAAGAGGTATAGGAATAAATACCAAAACAAATAATATTAAGATAAATAAAATAAGTAATTTAATCAATATTTAAATCCCCCCGATTTAAAAGGTTTCATTATTAATAATTATTACCTTAACAGTGAATTATATACTCATTTAGAATGAGTTTTATTAGTAATATATTTGTTTTGGGGGAAAATACTTAATATAGTTAAAAGTTAAGAAGTGAGAGTTATGGATGATTTTCTTCCGTTAACACTACAGAAAATCTAGAATATAGAGCTATTGAAGCAAAGCTTCAATAGGCTTTAAGTTTAAGATTTTTTGTAATGTAGTGGAGAAAAATTTTCATTCACTCTCCACTCTCGATTTTCAACTATCCATTATTCACTTTTCACTTAATAATATATTGATGCGTATAAATTTAGTTTCTACTTGGAATACCATATAGGAAAGATTTGGTAGAGGAAGGAGATAAACTATAAAAATTATGAAATTAAAAAAGAGTTTATCATATATATTAATAACATTTATTTTTTTTAATATTTGCAGCTATACTGCGTTTGCAGATGATAAAAATTCATCTTTTGGAGAACCTAATATAAATGCACGCTGTGCCATAGCTATGGATAGTAAATCGAAAGTAGTTATGTATCAAAAAAATGCTTGTGAATTAGTACCGATGGCAAGTACAACTAAGATAATGACAGTACTAGTTGCAATAAAATATGGAAAATTAGATCAAAAAGTACAAATATCATCTAGATCGGCAGGAATACGGGGATCTGTGGTAGGTTATAAAAAGGGAGAAAGTATAACTTTAAAGGAACTTTTATATGGACTTATGTTGAGGTCAGGAAATGATGCAGCTATAGCTATTTCAGAAGGTGTAAGTGGAAGTGTAGAAGAATTTGTAAAACTTATGAATGAGTATGCTAGCGAAATAGGAGTAATAAATACTCATTTTAAGACGCCTCATGGACTTGACAAAGAAGAACACTATTCCACAGCTTATGATCTTGCAGTACTTACATCTATAGCCAAAAACAATGCATTATTTAATGAAATTGTTAGTTCAAAAGATGTTGATGGATCCCAAAATGGATTTACAAGGAGCTATCACAATATTAATAAAATTCTTTGGAAAATCCCAGATGCGAATGGAGTTAAGACAGGTTATACTGGCAAGGCAGGAAAATGTTTAGTTACATCTACAAAAGTTCAAGGAAACGATGTTATAATAGTAGTTTTAAATTGTCCTAGAAGATGGGAAGAGACAGAAAAAATATATGAATATGTTAGTAAAAATTTTAAGTTTAACAAGCTATTTTCAAAAGGAGATAACGTTCTAGAGCTAAAAATAAACAAAAAAGATTTAAAGTTAGAGTGTGAAGATGATGTTATAGTGCCTATAAAAAATGGATTTCGATATAGTGTTAAAATTATAAAACCTCAAAAAATAAAACATGTAATTAACAAGGGTGATAGAATAGGCATGCTTTGTGTATATGAAGGAGATAAAAAGATATATAGTACGGCTCTTAGAGCTTCCAATAGCATAAAAGTGAGAAAATTCATGAAGTGGACTTTTTAATTAGAGTACCTATAGGGTTCCTAAGTAGAAAGTTTACTTATACCAGCCATATACTAACAAATTTCATCACTAAAAACTTTCTATATATAGGTTTTCTAACTTAAAAATCAACTTATACGTAGGCATATTTTTACAATAATGAAGCTCTTTTAAATATTTTGCTTAGCCTTATCAAAATATTTAACGAGCTGAAGGTTGTAAAAAATATCCAGAGTATAAGTTGATTTTTCGTTTGGAAACCCCATATAAAAATTTAAAGTGTAAATACCAAGTTGAAGTATAAGTTAATTTTCATATAGAATCCTAAATTGTAACTTAGGGTTCTATATGTACATATATCAATGGCAGAAAAAAAGTTCTTCTTTTTTGGAGTCTTCTAGTAAAGTAAATCTCTTTATAGGAGAAAAATTACTGCTTTTTATACTTTTTAAAGCATTTTCTAGAAATTTATTACTAAATTTAATTTGGGAATCTTTTTTTATTTCATTATATATTATATAGTCTATATGTGGTGGAGGGATGTTTACTATATAAACTGGAAAAAAATTTTCTATGGGCTTGTTTACCAGTGCATACTGGTATAGCGAAGCATCGACAATAGCACCTTGATATACATTAAAGCAATGGGCAAAATTTCTACTGTAGTTTTGATTTAGGTAGATACGCAATATGCCTTGCATAGAAGGAACATCCATATCTTCATACTTACAAATTTGATATATAAAGGAAGATATTAAAGGACCATTATTTGAAATAGTATATTTATTGATACAATATTTACATACGTTTTCCAAAAAGTTTTTTTCAGAAACTTTCATATCTATTATCATCTCCTAATATTTAATATATTTATTAAATCATATTTTAATATTCAATAATTGTTATTTTTGCTATATTATTTTTGCTATATTATTTTTATTATATTATTTTAATTAAATTTTTCACATGTATAATTAAAGTTAAAATAAATATAGGTAAGATATTTTAGTATATTTACTTTAGTGGAAAAATATGTATACAAAGTTAAAAAAATTATAACACATAATATTTGTATTGAAGGTAATATTGTACAATATTAATACAGTTAAAAAATAATCATAATACAGCATTAAAAATTATAAATTTGTAGTATAATTAGTGATATAATTAGGAATGTAGTAATTCAGTTTTACCTCACCCCCGTGAAAATGCTAATAAATAAGTAGGGAGATGCATTATATGAAAAAAGAATCAGAGGGTATTGTAATTGAAACAAGCCAAAGTATTGCAAAAGTAAGAGCTAGTAGACACGGAGACTGTAAAAGCTGCGGTGCTTGTCCTGGTGATAATGCTATAGTTGTAGATGCAAAAAATCCTGTTGGAGCAAAGCCCGGTCAACATGTTGTTTTTGAAATAAAGGATGCCCATATGTTAAGAGCTGCTTTTATTGTATATATACTGCCGCTTATTGGAATTTTTGTAGGTGCATTAATAGGAACATGGATAGGTGGAAAATTAGGTCATTCTTTGAGAGCGTTTCAAATAGGTGGAGGAGTAGTATTTTTTATTTTATCATTGATATATATAAAAATATTTGATAGATCTACAAGCAAAAATGAGGATACAAAGCCAGTAATCAAAAAGATATTGTATTGATTTAATATGTGTACAGACTTTAATTAACTAAAAGGTGTTTTTATCTGCAATTCGTAATATACAATTTATACATTAAATATCTAAAAATATCTAAAAATATCTAAAATTTTTGTATAATATTAGCCTTTGAAATCCCCTAAAGCCGCATTGCTTCGTTGAGAAAATTTTTATTTAATTTCGAATTACGAATTGCAGGTTTTTATAAAGTTCCTTGACATTTATATAAATAAATTGTTATTTTATATAGTATATAATTTTATATTTATTTTGCAGTTTCGTTTATATACCTGCTGTAAAATTATTGAAAGAGGTGTTAAGAGTGTTAAAAAGTTTTCGAGGTGGAGTACACCCGGATGATAGCAAAAAGTACACAGCTAATAAACCTATAGAAATAGCACCTATACCAGATAAGGTATTTATTCCTGTTAGACAGCATATAGGTGCTCCTACATCTCCTGTAGTACAAAAAGGAGATGAAGTAAAAAAGGGACAACTTATTGCGAAGAGTGATGCTTTTGTTTCAGCCAATATATATGCATCTATTTCTGGAAAAGTGGTAGATGTAGGAGATTACCCACACCCTACTTTTGGAAAATGCTTAGCTATAGTTATTGAAAATGATGAAAAAGATGAGTGGGTAGAAGGAATACCAACTTCACGTAATTGGAAAGAGCTAAGTGTAAAAGAAATGCTTGGAATAATAAGAGAGGCAGGCATTGTAGGAATGGGAGGCGCAACTTTTCCTGTTCATGTTAAACTTGCACCACCACCAGATAAAAAAGTAGATGTTTTTATTTTAAATGGTGCTGAGTGTGAACCTTATTTAACTGCAGATTATAGGTCCATGTTGGAAAATTCAGATAAGGTAGTTGCTGGAGTTCAAATAATTATGAAAATCCTCAATGTGGAAAAGGCATTTGTAGGTATTGAAGATAATAAACCAGATGCTATAGAAGCTATGAAAAAAGCTTTTGAAGGTACAAAAGTGCAAGTAGTAGGTCTTCCTACTAAGTATCCTCAGGGTGCTGAAAAAATGCTTATAAATGTTTTGACAGGTAGAGAAGTTCCATCAGGTGGATTGCCCGCAGATGTAGGTGCGGTTGTTCAAAATGTAGGTACATGCATAGCAATAAGTGATGCAGTGGAGAGAGGAATTCCACTTATACAGAGGGTTACAACTATAAGTGGAGGTGCTATTAAAGAACCTAAAAATATATTGGTTAGAATTGGAACTACATTTAAAGATGCCATTGATTTTTGTGGAGGATTTAAGGAGGAACCAGTTAAAATAATCTCAGGCGGACCTATGATGGGATTTGCCCAATCAAATTTGGATATTCCAATAATGAAGGGTTCATCAGGAATACTTGGCTTAACTAAAAATGATACAAATGAAGGAAAAGAATCTTCTTGTATTAGATGTGGTAGATGCTTAAAAGCCTGTCCTATGCACTTGAATCCAAGTATGTTAAGTATCCTTGGACAAAAAGATTTATATAAAGAAGCTAAGGAAGAGTATAATCTTTTTGATTGTGTAGAATGTGGCAGTTGTGTATACACATGTCCTGCTAAACGAAGAATTGTACAGTATATTAGATATTTAAAGTCAGAAAATAAAGCTGCACAAGCAAGAGAAAAAGCTAAAGCAGATAAAGCCAAAGAAAAAGAAGAGGCAAAGAATAAAGAAGAGGTCATAAAATAATAAAGGAGTGATAATAAAATGGCGGAAGCACAGATAAAGAAAAATATTTTTACTATTTCGTCATCACCTCATGTTCATTGTGATGAATCTGTTTCTAAGATAATGTGGAGTGTCTGTTTAGCATTAACTCCAGCGGCGATTTTTGGTGTGTTTAATTTTGGCATTCATGCTTTAGAAGTAATTATAACAGGAATTATAGCTGCTGTAGTTACAGAGTACTTTGTAGAAAAAGTTAGAAATAAACCTATAACTATTACAGATGGAAGTGCCTTTTTAACAGGACTTTTACTTTCTATGTGTTTACCTCCTGATATTCCACCCTATATGGTAGCTATAGGATCTTTTATAGCAATAGCAATAGCTAAACATTCTATGGGAGGACTTGGTCAGAATATATTTAATCCAGCTCATATTGGAAGAGCTGCGCTAATGGTCTCCTGGCCTGTAGCAATGACAACATGGTCAAAACTAAGTGCTAGTGGTGTAGATGCTGTAACAACAGCAACTCCTCTTGGAATTTTAAAACTTCAAGGTTATTCAAAATTAGTTGAAACTTTCGGAGGTCAGGGTGCACTTTACAAGGCAATGTTCTTAGGTACTAGAAATGGAAGTATAGGAGAAACTTCTACAATATTACTTGTTTTAGGTGGACTTTATCTCATATATAAAAAATATATTAACTGGCAGATTCCAGTAGTAATGATTGGTACTGTAGGAATACTTACTTGGGCTTTTGGAGGAACTACGGGACTTTTTACAGGAGATCCTGTATTTCATATGATGGCAGGTGGACTTGTAATAGGTGCTTTCTTCATGGCTACTGATATGGTAACAATTCCCATGACTATTAATGGACAGGTTATTTTTGCATTAGGTGCAGGTGCACTAACATCTCTTATAAGATTAAAAGGCGGTTATCCAGAAGGCGTATGTTATTCAATATTACTTATGAATGCAGTTACTCCTCTAATAGATAAGTTTACGCAGCCAGTTAAATTTGGGACAAGGAGGTAAGCTTTAATGGCTAAAGATAAAGATCAAAATAGTATTTTTGCAATTACTAAGAACTTAACCATTACGTGTTTTATATCTGGAATTATAATAGCTGCGGTTTATTATGTGACATCACCAGTGGCAGCAAAAAAACAGATTCAAATACAAAACGATACAATGAAAGTTTTAGTTAGTAATGCTGATAAATTTAATAAAGTAAATGGTAAAAAAGATTGGTACGCAGCTCAAAAGGGAAACAAGACCGTTGCATATGTTGTACCTGTAGAAAGTAAAGGTTACGGTGGAGCTATAGAGCTATTGGTAGCTGTTACTCCAGATGGAAAGGTAATAGACTTCAGTATTGTATCTCATAATGAAACTCCAGGACTTGGAGCAAATGCTTCAAAGGATTCTTTTAGAGGACAGTTTAAGAATAAAAAGGCAGATGACTTAACAGTTGTAAAAGATAAGTCTAACACTAAGAATATTCAAGCCATGACAGGAGCTACAATTACGTCAAAAGCTGTAACTAAAGGAGTTAAAGAAGCTGTTGTGCAAGTTACTACGTTTACGGGAGGTAAGTAATTATGAAGAATTTGTGGAATATATTTAAAAAAGGATTGATTGCAGAAAACCCCATATTCGTACTTGCACTTAGTTTGTGTCCAGCACTGGCAACTACAAGTACAGCTGTAAATGGATTTACCATGGGGCTTTGCGTGCTATTTGTTATAACTTGTAATAATACTGTGGTTTCTATAATTAAGAATTTTGTAAATCCTAAGGTACGTGTACCTGTATATATCACTTGTATAGCAACTATAGTTACAGTAGTTGAGCTTGTTATGCAGGCTTATGCACCTCTATTATATAAGCAACTGGGAATTTATTTATCATTGGTAGTTGTATTTGCTATAATACTTGCACGTGCAGAGACATTTGCATCTAAAAATCCTGTAATCCCTTCTTTTTTTGATGGTCTTGGAATGGGATGTGGATTTACCTTAGCACTTGTTATAATAGGAATGATACGTGAATTATTTGGATCTGGAACTATATTTGGTATACATGTATTTGGGGCTTCATATAATCCAGCTTTGATTATGATACTTCCACCTGGAGGGTTCATACTCATAGGATATTTGGTTGCTGTAGTAAAAGTTTATAACCAACATATGGAGAAAATTAAAATGAAACAATTAGAAAAAGCAAATGGAGGTGAAGCATAATGGCAGCTTATTTTACTCTTTTTATAAGTGCAGTAGTTGTAAATAACTATGTTTTGACAAGATTTTTGGGACTTTGTATATTTTTTGGAGTTTCTAAAAATTTAAATGCCTCTGTAGGTATGGGTATGGCTGTTACTTCTGTTATTACTATGAGTTCAATATTGGCTTGGGTAGTATATCATTTTGTACTTATACCTTTTAATTTAACTTTCTTGAAGACAGTGGTTTTTGTACTTCTTATTGCCAGTTTTGTACAACTTTTGGAGACTGTTATTAAAAAGCAAGCACCAGCACTATATAATATGTGGGGCATATACCTTCTTTTAATAGCTACAAACTGTATCGTACTTGCTGTACCTATACTAAATGCTGATTCTAACTTTAATTTTTTACAGAGTGTTGTTAATGCAATAGGATCCGGGCTAGGGTTTGCCATGGCTATAATTTTGATGGCAAGCCTTAGAGAAAAATTGAGATTAGCAGATGTACCTAAACCGTTAGAGGGTCTTGGAGTAGCTTTTATTTTAGCAGGAATGTTAGCCCTAGCTTTCCTTGGTTTTTCAGGTATGATTTCTATATAGAAAGGAGCTAATAAAATGAATACCGTAATTATGATTTTAGTTGTAATGACTGTTATAGGTCTTATATTTGGACTTGTTTTAGCCTATGTAAATAAAAGATTTGCAATGGAAGCTAATCCACTTGTAGAATTAGTAGAAGATGTACTCCCAAAAGGACAATGTGGAGGATGTGGATTTGCAGGATGTAAAGCTTATGCAGAAGCTGTTGTTTTAGATGAGAGTGTGCCACCAAATCTTTGCGTGCCTGGAAAAGCAGCAGTTGCAGAACAGGTGGCAAAGTTAACTGGTAAATCTGCTCCACCTATTGAACCTAGAGTTGCACATGTAAGATGTGGTGGAGATTGTACAAAGGCAGTTAAAAATTTTGAATATGAAGGTATACATGATTGTGTAGCTGCAAATTTACTTGAAGGTGGACCTAAAGCTTGTAAATATGGATGTCTGGGATTTGGAACATGTGTAAAGAGCTGTCCTTTTGGAGCTATGGCAATGGGTTCAAATGGACTTCCAATAATTGATACAGATATATGTACAGGTTGTGGTACATGTGTAAGTGCTTGTCCAAAACAGGTACTTGGATTTAGGACTGTAGGCGCTAAAGTAATGGTTAATTGTAATTCTAAAGACAAAGGTGGGGCTGTACGTAAAGCATGCAGTGTAGGATGTCTTGGATGCGGATTGTGTGCTAAAAATTGCCCAAATGATGCCATTAAAGTAGAGAACAATCTAGCAGTAGTAGATCAGAGCATTTGTGCGTCGTGTAGTGAGGCTACCTGTCTTGCTAAATGTCCTACAGGGGCTATTAGGGCTATTGTAAGTGGTGCAGACTTACAACAGCAGAGCAAGAATGAAGCTGCTGCAAATTCATAATTATAGTGAAGCAAAGCTTAAATTTCTTTATATTAATAATACAAATATATAATTAGAGTAATATCAAGTGATTCTTAGACTCAGGTGGTGTTTGCTTGTGAGGAATACCTCTCTCCATCTGAGTCTTATTAACAGTATTCTTAGTGTCTTTAGCACTTAGAATACGTTATCCTTTAGGAGAAGAACTTATCCAGGCGCGTAGCAGTGCTTATCCCCCACTTTGAAGAAGATGGGGTGTTAGCAATGGTAGCGATCGGATAAAAAATGTGCCGCGAATTTTGCAGCACATTTTTTATATCTATCGTAGAGTTATTTGTTTTTTAATTCTTTAAACATAGGAATTTTATATAAGTTATTAGTTAGAAATTTGACGCACCAACCTATAAAGTATCCTGTGATTATAGCAGAGATTAAAAGCACCGGTAAATATATATATATCCTAAAGTCTTGAATTACTATAGAAGCTACTAAAAGTTGGCCTATATTGTGAAATATTGCCCCGCATATGCTTATAGTCCACAGACTCATAGAATTTTTAAAGTATTTATATAAAAGAATCATAACTATGTTACTTAAAATTCCTCCAGCTATGCTGAACATAAAGGTAGACATTGTTCCACCGAACATAGATCCTAGAAGTGTCCTTAAAAACATAATTAGTAGAGCTTCTTTCCATCCTATAAGTATAAGTGCAGCTAGGGAAATTGTATTTGCAAGTCCTAATTTTATTCCGGGAAATAAAACTGGAATTTGAGCTTCTATTATGTAGATGACTAGAGCTATGCTTATTAGAAAGCTTAAAAAAACCATTTTCCTTGTTTTATTCATTAATCACACCTTGATTTTAAATATAATTTTAACTGGATATATCATCATATTTAGAATTATTCCCCTCTATTTTAATTATTAATTCATGGGGAAGACATATAATACTCTGACCCGGCTCAGATATCCACCCGGTTTTTACACAAATTTTATCAGGGCAGTCTGCATCTTTTATGCGTATTTTGCCAGTTTCTATTTCTATTACATTATAGTGAGACTTGTTATATTTTACTGTAATTTGCTTTTTTGTAGTTACTTTGGTTAAGTCTATTGTATTTAGGATTTTGCCATCTTGCTTTATTATTGCTATTTTATGTGAACCTTTTACATGTGAACGATATATAAATACTCCAGCAAAACTTGTAATTATCAAGATTAAAATTAATATTGCAGCAATTTTATCTCCTTTTTTCATTTTAACCTCCATTTCGTTGCTATGGCCAGCGACACAAATAGTAATGTTATTTTTTACGCTATAATCCCCATGTGATGCATAATTACAGAAAATTAAATGATAACCTTTCTATGATTTTACTATAAAAAAAGGGCATTTACAATGTTACTATAGTAAAAACTTAGATTTTAGTACGATAAACTATTAGGGTATTCCAAGTAAGTAAAATGAAATGTCCTTTTATGATATAATATTATTATCTGTGAACAATTAGGAGGTGTTAGTATTATGGATGAAAATGCGGTATGGTCAGTAGAGCAAAAAGTAAAGAGAACTATAGAAAATTTGGAGAAAAATAACATGGAAGCCTGCTTTGTAAAAGATGCTGGAGAAGTTATAGAAAAGCTTAGAAAAATTATAAAAGAAGGAGATACAGTATCTGTAGGAGGTTCCATGTCTATTTTTGAAGTAGGAGTAATTGATTTTTTAAAAAAAGGAAATTATAAGTTTTTAGATAGATATGAAGAAGGGTTGACAGCAGAAGATAAAAAAGAAATTTTTAGAAAAAGTTTTTTTGCAGATGATTACATAGTAAGTACTAATGCTATAACTGAAAATGGAGAACTGTATAATGTAGATGGAACTGGAAATAGAGTTGCAGCCATGATATATGGCCCGGACAAAGTAATAGTTATTGCAGGAATAAATAAAATTGTAAGAGATCTAAATCAAGCAGTAAATAGAGTTAAGTTTACTGCAGCGCCTGCAAATTCAAAGAGATTGAAGCTAGATAATCCTTGTACTAAAGTTGGTTACTGTGTAAATTGTAACAGTCCAAGCAGAATATGCAATGACTATGTAGTTATAAGAAAGCAACCTAAGAAAGGAAGAATAAAAGTTATAATAGTAGAACAGGAGTTGGGATATTAATTTCCATAGAGAAGAATTGATGACTTCTTAAGAATGGGTATTAAGGTATAGCATTTTTCATGTGCTATACCATTTTTTATCTGTGGTTCCCAAAAGCCTATAGTTATGAGTAGAAAGAATAAAAATTTCAATATAATCTTATATATTGTTTTTAATGTAAATAGCTATTGCCATCCAGTGGAATTAATACTTGAAGTTTAGGATCATGTGATACATTACCTACGGCATATACGCTATAAAATCTGTTTGGAATAATTCTAATGTTTGGGATATGAAGAACTTTTTTATCAGAATCCGAGGCAAATATTTCTAGTGTGTATTTGCCAGGACTTACAGGAAGATATCTGGTAATTTCTTTATAGGATACGTTTGAAAACAATACATTTCCATTAGGCAATTTTACATCTACACTAGGTGCATCTGGGGAAAGATGGACAAATCTTATAAAAGCTTTACCTGGTATCTTAGGAAGCCTTACATCTTCTATAGATAGTAAATCTATATTTGGATAATTACCTATAGAAGACATAGTAAATATTTTTCCGGCAGGTATAGGCAACCTTTTATCCAAAATAGGATTTAAATTAGTTCCTGATGGAAATATTTTTATGTTGTATAGGCCTGGATGCACACTTACATAATCGGAAAAAGATTTATAAGTTAAATTTTTGAATATACGTCTATCGTTTAAATACACATCTATTGCAGGAGAATTAGGACTAGCATTTAAAAATCTTATATAAGAAACAGGATTTATTTCGGGCATTCTGTAAAAACTTTCATAGCTGTAGTAAGGACAAATAAACATTACAGTCACCTTTCATTAAATTTATACACTAATAATATATGTGTATTTTAGTATCTGTGATACAATAATAGGGTACTTTAATACTCATTGAAAATATATTTCCCTAAATAGTATAAATTTAATGAAGCAGGTACTTTGCTCATATCTATATAATCTACAGGATAATTTCCATCCCATGGATATATTGATAGATATTTTTCGTTATATACGTTTATCACTAGTTTTTCTTTATTAAAAGTAAAATAAATTATGTAGGCAGTTTTTTGCGGAAGATCTTTTGGCTTATCTATGAAGCTGGTCTTATTTAGATACTTTAACATGTTTTTTATATCTGTAATGTTTTCACTCTTTAGTTCTGTTTGGTTGTGAAAGTTATTTTCCTCCATAATGCATTTTAAAGGGGAAGATAAAGTAAGATTTTTAGCAAGTAAATTGGTATAATAAAAATTGTTTGGCTTTTTTGTAGTAAACATGTAATTATCCAATTTATAACTGCATCCTGAAAATGCAATACTTATAATAAAAAGTGTACTTAAAAACATAAAAAATTTTTTCAATTATATCACCTGACAAAATTATTCTAGATAAAGTTATGTTTGTATTTTGAAATTTATACCATATAAAATAGAAACTGAAAATTTGTATAAAAAATTTAATACCTAAAAAGAGAGGAAGGATATCTATGGATTATAAAATTATTGCGATGGATATGGATGGTACACTTTTAAATGATGATAAATCCATATCGAAATATAATGAAAAAATGATACGTAAAGCCATGGAATCAGGTGTTAAGGTGGTTATATCTTCTGGTAGACTTCCGGTAACATTAGGATTTTATATAGATACAATATTTAAAAATCAGCCGGTGATATGCTGTAATGGCGCTATAATACTGGATGAAAATAAAAATATTATAAAATCAAATCTATTAGACAAAGGTGCTATTTTAAAAGTTATAGACATTTTAAGAGAAAAAAAAGATACATATTATTATTTTTATAGTGATAGCATACTATATGGTGAAAGAATTAGTCCTTCTACAAAGAAGTTTTATGAATTCAATGAAAAAATGGATAAAAATTTTAAACTCAAAATAGAGGTTATAGGAGATTCTAAGGAGTTTATACAAGATAATAATTCAAACATAAATAAAATGGTAGTATTAGATAAAGATATAGATTATTTGCTTAGACTAAGGGAAAGGCTAAATAAAGTCCCCAAAATTGATACTACAAAATCAGATATGCATAACATTGAAATAATTAGTAAAAACATTTCTAAGGGGAGTGGATTAAAGATTTTAACAGATTATTATAATATACCTCTAAGCGAGTGTATAGCTGTAGGAAATGATGAAAATGATGAGAGTATGATAAGAGAAGCGGGTCTTGGAATTGCTGTAGCCAATGCCAGGGAATTTTTAAAAAAGTCTGCAGATTACGTGACAGAAAAGGATAACAATAATGGAGCAATAGGGGAAATTATTAAAAAGTTTATAATTTGTCGTTAAAATAAAGGGTATGGGGTGTTTTTTCTTAAAAGGAAGTAACCCCCATCGTTTTTTATTTCTAATTTAAATTTACATATAGAAAAATTTTGAATATCCCTTTATATAAGTTGAAAATTATAATATAATTTACATTAAACTAAAAATCTAATTGTATTTAACATAGGTTTATTATTCTCAATTATACTAGGAGTGATATTTTTGGAAGAAAAAAAACAAATTCAAACTAGATTAAAAAAGATAGAGGGACAGATAAAGGGTATTGAAAAAATGATTGAAAATGATATGTGTTGTAAGGATGTTTTAATACAAATTGCAGCAGTGAGAGCTGCAGTTAACAAAGTGGGTGGAATGATGATACAAAACTATGCAAAAACATGTCTTTTTGAAGAAGGGGATATAAAATGTAAAAGTGATAAAATAGAATCTTTAGTATCAACTCTCACTATGTTTTTAAAATAAATATCTGGAGTTTGTAAGCAAAAAAATTTATATATTTAAAAATATGATTTGAATTTTTTATTTTTAAACAATTTCTTCTTAAAGAGGGAAGAAGCTTTAAAAACAGAGGACACAAAAAATATACCTACAGCTATAGTGCCTGCAGTGGCCAGTGTTTTAAGACCAGTTGAAAGGGAACCATTTATATTGCCTTGTATGGATTGGAGCATTGTATTATACATGCCACCTCCGGGTACCAGAGGAATAATTGCTCCTATGACGAAAGTTGTTACAGGCGTTTTCAGTACACGAGCCATTACTTCAGAATAAGTAGATGCAAATACTGAAGCTATGAAAAAGCAAATTATACTTGAGGAACTTATATAGGATGAACTAATTAAATAAAAAAACCATGTTAAGCCACCTCCAAGTGAGGTAAATATTAAATTTTTTCCTCGTACGTTTTCTAGTATATTAAAACAGAGGGTTGCAATTAAAATATATATAGAATTTATTATCATAATTTAAATCCTCCTAAAACAATCCACAAGTGCAATATAATACCAGTACCCACTGCAATGGCTACTGCAACTAAAAAAGCTTCTATTCCTCTTGAAATTCCTGAGAGTAAATCTCCTGATATTGTGTCTCTTATAGCATTAGTTATTGAAAGACCAGGAACTAATATCATAATAGAACTTATTATTATGGTATTTGTGTGAGATACTACATTAAATTTAGTGCTCATGAGTGACACTAAAGTGGCAGTAGCGCCACATATTATGTTTATAAAAAATTCATTTGTCTGGAGAAAATTAAGGCCTATTGAAATCAAACTTATAAGGCAGCCTATAATAAAAGATATTATAAAATCTACCATGTTACCTCCATAAGCTAGAGAAAGAAAACTTACTGCAATTCCAGAAAACAGAATATTTATTCTAGCAGAATAAGGTTTGGAGAAATCTATTTTAGACAATTTGTCCTCAATTGTATCTAGAGTATAGCATTGATCTTTAATATGTCTAGAAATGTTGTTTACTTGAGATATTTTTTCTAAGTTTAAAGTCCTCTGTTTTACTCTTTTTATAACTGATATAGTCTGTTCGTATTCATTTGATGCTGAAACTATAATTACATTTAAAGTTACAAAAGCATCTACATTATATATATCATAGCTTTTGCTTATTCTAGTTATGGTCTCTTCTACCCTATATATTTCAGCTCCACTTTCTAGCATTATTTTTCCTGCATAAGCAGCTAAATTTATTATTCTATTTATATCCATATTTAATCTCCTTATACAAAAAATAAACTATGCATTTATGTAGTATAAAAATTCTATCACCTTATAGCAATAATGGCAACACTGGAATATTAAAAAATTATAGATTTCCTGAGGTACGAAGGAAGTCATCATTATTTGATATTTGAACTTTAAACTTTTTAAAAGTTTTTCAACACTGAGTTCTCAAATTACGAATTGCAGGTTATTTAAAACTATACTTGTGTAAAAGCAACTTATAAAGTAATATATTAATAAAGTTAAGCACTAGACGTATAATTCTTTATTATAGGTAATTATACTGAAAATTTTAAAAAAAAGGAGAGAATTAAATGGATTTTAGTAGCCTTAAAAATGGAGACAATGCTGTTTATGAAATAATCAAAGAAGAGTATGGAAGGCAGGAAAATGGGATAGAACTTATTGCATCAGAAAATTTTACTAGTAAAGCTGTAATGGAAGCAATGGGTTCTTTTCTTACAAATAAATATGCTGAAGGGTATCCTGGAAAAAGATATTATGGAGGATGCTTTGTAGTTGATAAAGTTGAAAATTTAGCTAAGGAGAGAATGAAAGAACTATTTGGAGGAGAACACTTTAATGTTCAGCCTCACTCAGGGTCACAGGCTAACATGGCAGTTTACATGTCAGTTTTGAAACCAGGGGATACAGTTATGGGAATGAATTTAAGTCATGGGGGGCATTTAACTCATGGAAGTAAAGTTAGTTTTTCAGGAAAATTATACAATTTTATTTCTTATGGGTTAAGCAAGGAAACAGAGAGAATTGACTATGATATGATAAGGGAGTTGGCACTTAAACATAGACCTAAGATGATAGTTTCTGGGGCAAGTGCTTATTCAAGGGAGATAGATTTTAAGACAATAAAAGATATATGTGATGAAGTTGGGGCTTATATGATGGTAGATATGGCTCATATTGCAGGATTAGTTGCAGCAGGAAAGCACATGTCACCAGTACCATATGCAGATTTTGTAACAACTACTACACATAAGACACTTAGAGGACCTAGGGGAGGGGCTATAATTTGTAAAGAAAAGTATGGTAAAGCCCTTGATAAAACTATATTTCCTGGCATACAAGGAGGACCTTTAATGCATATTATAGCAGCTAAAGCAGTTTGTTTTGGTGAAGCGTTAAAAAATGAATATAAAGAATACATAGACCAGGTTGTTAAAAATGCAAAAGTTTTGGGAGAAGAACTTACAAAGTATGGATTTAGACTTGTAAGCGGGGGGACAGACAATCATCTTCTTTTAGTAGATCTCACCAATAAAAACATCACAGGAAAGGATACTGAGGAAATTTTAGAGAAAGTAGGAATAACAGTAAATAAAAATGCAATTCCTTTTGATAAATTGGGAGCAAATATTACAAGTGGAATTAGAATAGGTACTCCAGCGGCAACTACAAGAGGTTTTAAAGAAGAGGAAATGAAGAAAATAGCTTATTTTATAAACAGTGCTGTAGAGAACAGAGATGGGGATCTTTCTAAAATTAAGGAAGAAGTAGTTGAACTATGTCATAAGTTTCCGCTATATAATATGAACTTATAAATAAGCAAAGGCTTTCATATCTTTAGCACAATATAATAACTAATTATAGTCATGTCAAGAATACCTTTAAAAAAGGATGTTTTTGACATGCTATTTTTAGTTACTTGATTCTTCCGTCATACATTATTGAAAATTTACTGTGTTTTTTACAATCTCAATAAGTGGAAAGGTGTATAATAATTGATTTGTGTGGCTAATTTCATATACAGTAAATATTACATAAGGCTTAATATATTTTCACCTAGCACTAATTGTTTTTTGCCATTATCTTTAATTACTGCTTCTATCATAGTTCTTGATGCTAGAGGATTTCCCCAGGGAGCATCCGAACTAAATAGAACTCTTTCTGGAAGTTCTTCCACAGCTAACTTTAATGCAATAGTTGCATAAACTGCAGATGTATCTAAATATATATTATTTATTTCTTTGGCAATATCAATAGTATCAAGCCAGTTGAGTCCTCCCATATGGCCAAGTATTACAGGTATATTTGGATTTGTTTTAGCTAAATTTGCTATACCTTTTATGTCACTTAAAGTTAAAGGACTAAAGGTGTGAATCCATATAGGCATTGGCTTAAAATTGTTCATTGAGATAAATACATTTTTAAGTAAGTTTGTACATCCAGAAGCAAGAGTGAATTCACCAATACCTATAAAGTTGTTTTTTATAATTTGATCTTCAATAAAATAGCTAGTGTCATTTTCTGAAATACCAACTGGAACACTTCCAAAGCCCTTGAACCTTTTAGGGTTGTTTTTTACAACCAAAGATAATTCTTTATTTATAGTTTTTCTTGATTCTAAAGAATTTGTATTACCAACTAGGATATTGTTTAAAGCTAACATGCCATTTTTAACTTCATCTACTGTTTTAGAACCTTCAGGGTGTATTGATGTGGCAAACAAAATAGTTAAATTAACTTTTGCTTCATCCATCATCTCAATTTGTTTTTTCGTAGGTAGCATTACATGTTCATGGCTGTCTATAATCATTTTCATCTATCCCTTCTATATATTGTATATAAAGAGGATAAACCTTAGAGTCGACTCTAAGTCAATGGTGATTTTAAAATTTTTTTATAAATATTCTTTCTGTCTACAGAAGCTGCAATTAGTTTATCTAATTCTTCTCTTTCTCTTTTTAACTTTTGTATGTGGGTGTCCAATATATTTAATCTTTTCTGAATTATATCATGTACATTTAAACCATTTTTATAAACCATTTTTAAAATCTTTTATCATACAGCCTTCTTTAATGATTTCTTTGATATCATCAAGTGACATGCCTATTTTTTTGAAAAATATCAAACACTCTAGATACTTTATATCTGATTCCGTAAAGATTCTAACGCCATTTTTGTCTCTTTTTAACCATGGTAAAAATCCTATCTTTTCATAATATCTTATGGTATAAGAGGTGAGACCTGTTGCATTTGAAACATCTTTTATAGAATAATATTTCACTATAATTACCAACCTTTCTGATATTTCAATTATATAATAGTTTGTTAAATACTCAACTAGTATATTGTTTAAGATTAAAATAATATTTTATTGTATTTGTACATACAATTTATATTAAAGGAAATAGTGGGGAGGATATTATATGATAAAAAGGGGAAGTTTAATTGAAGTGGAAAATACAAAATATTATGATGGTGGACAAATAATTAAGGTATTTTCGAGGGGTGCATGTTTAAGAGATTGTGAGATGGGAGAACAGACAGAAATAATTACTTTTACAGGACATGTAATTAAGGGTATAGTTTCTCAAATCAAATACTTTTATAATAGAGATTACTATTTAGAAAAAAATGTAAAAGAAGTATTATCAATTAAAGTTCATTAAAGAAAAATAAACTAGCATAGCAGCTAGTTATTTTTTTTAACATGATTAATGTAAAATACAATAACTTATACATATATTGTTCACAATGATATATGTATATGATATAATGTATGCGAACTATTATGACAAAAACACAAAAAATGTTCGAAAAAATTAGTAGTGAGGAGAGAGTACAATGAGTGTTAAAAGACTGTTTGTAGAGAAAAAAAAAGGATTTGACATAGAAGCTCAAGGACTTATGAAAGATATTAAAGAAAGTCTTAATATTCATGGCCTAGAAAACATAAGAGTAATAAATCGATATGATATAGAAAATATTGATGACAGTGAATATGAGAGATCAAAACATATAATATTTTCAGAGAAAACTGTAGATGAAATATATGAGGATGAATTAAAAATTGAAGCAAATATTAAGATTTTTGCTGTAGAATATCTTCCAGGTCAGTATGACCAAAGGGCTGACTCTGCCTCGCAATGCATTCAAATATTAACTCAAAGTGAAAAAACTCAGGTTAAATCTTCAAAGGTATATGTACTTTATGGAAATATGTCAGAAGAAGAAATTTTGAAAATAAAAAATTATTGTATAAATCCAGTAGACTCTAGAGAAGCTTCTTTAGAAAAAGTAGATTATTTAAATGAAAAATTAGATACACCTTCTTCTGTAAAAGTTTTAGAGGGATTTACAGAAAAAAGTGATGATGATCTAAAAGATATATTGAATTCTTTGGGACTTGCCATGAGTTTGGAAGATTTGATTTTTTGTAGACAATATTTTAAAGAAGAAAAGAGAAATCCTACGATAACTGAAATTAAAGTGATAGACACATATTGGTCTGATCACTGTAGACACACTACTTTTACCACTGAATTGAATAAAGTATCCATAGAAGACGGAAAGTTTTCTGAACCTATAAAAAGATCTTATGAAAATTACCTAAATTTAAGAGACGATATATATGGTGAAAATAAAAAAACTCTATGTCTTATGGATTTAGCTGTTATTGGGATGAAAAAACTGCGAAAAGATGGAAAATTGAAAGATCTGGACGAATCAGATGAAATAAATGCCTGCAGCGTAGTTGTAGATGCAGATGTAGATGGAAAAACTGAGAAATGGCTTGTAATGTTTAAAAATGAAACACATAATCATCCTACAGAAATAGAACCTTTTGGAGGAGCAGCAACTTGTCTTGGAGGAGCAATTCGTGACCCTCTCTCTGGAAGATCTTATGTATATCAAGCTATGAGAGTTACAGGAAGTGGTGATCCTAGAACTAAAATAGAAGATACTATAAAAGGAAGACTTCCACAGAAAAAGATAACTTTAGGTGCAGCTTCAGGGTACAGTTCTTATGGAAATCAAATAGGTCTTGCAACAGGTATGGTATCTGAAATATATGATGAGGATTATAGGGCAAAGAGAATGGAAATAGGTGCTGTAATAGGTGCAGCTCCGTTTGAAAATGTAAAAAGAGAAGAACCAAAACCTTCTGATGTAGTAATACTGTTAGGGGGAAGAACTGGAAGAGATGGCTGTGGAGGGGCAACTGGATCTTCTAAGAAGCACACGGAAACATCTCTTCTTACCTCAGGGGCTGAGGTACAAAAAGGTAATCCTGTTACAGAGAGAAAAATTCAGAGGCTTTTTAGAAAATCAAAAGTTAGCAAGATGATAAAGAGATGTAATGACTTTGGCGCAGGTGGAGTTTCCGTGGCTATAGGAGAACTTACAAGTGGACTTAAAATAAATTTAGATTTGGTTCCTAAAAAATATGAGGGATTAGATGGAACAGAACTTGCGATATCCGAATCTCAGGAACGTATGGCTGTAGTTGTATCAAAAGAAGATGAAAAGAAATTTATAGAATATGCATCAGAAGAAAATCTTGAATCCACTACAGTAGCAGAAGTTACAGAAGATGAAAGACTTAAAATGTACTGGAAAGGAAAACTTATTTTAAATTTAAGTAGAGAATTTTTAGACACTAATGGAGTTAGAGCAACTACGGAAGCTGTTATAAAGTCTCCAAAGGAAAATAGTTATTTTGAAAGTAGTAAGCAGTATAAAGATATGAAAGATGGCGAAATTTTAAATAAATGGATTGAAACATTAAAGGATTTAAATGTATGCAGTCAGAAAGGACTTGTAGAAAGATTTGATAGTACTATAGGTGCTTCTACTATATTTATGCCTTTTGGAGGAAAGTATCAAGATACGCCAATAGAAGCTATGGCTGCGAAATTACCAGTATTAAATGGAAATACTAATACTGCTACTTTAATGAGTTTTGGATATAATCCTGATATAGCTAAGTGGAGTCCATTTCACGGAGCTTTGTATGCGGTAGTTGAATCTGTAGCTAAAATTGCAGTTTCAGGTGGAGATGTGAATAGTATAAAGCTAACTTTCCAGGAGTATTTTGAAAGACTTGGCAAAGAACCTGTTAGATGGGGAAAGCCGCTTTCTGCTCTTTTAGGGGCATTATGTGCTCAGAGAGGATTTGAAATAGCTGCTATAGGTGGAAAGGACAGCATGTCTGGAAGTTTTAAAGATATGGATGTACCACCTACTTTAGTATCTTTTGCTGCAGCACTTGGAGAAGCAGATAAGCTTGAGTCACCTGAATTTAAAGGATATCGAAATAATGTAGTACTTTTAAAAGCTTCTAAAGATGAATTTGAACTTCCAGATTTTGAAGAACTTAAAACAATGTATGCTATTGTAAGTTCTATGATAAGAAAAGGTGAAATACTGTCAGCTTCAACTGTTAAAAGAGGAGGAATATGTGAAGCTGTAAGTAAAATGAGTTTTGGAAATAAGATAGGAATGAAGTTTACAGAGTCTATGAATGGTGAAGAAATTTTTGCTCCAGATTATGGTTCTATAGTTGTGGAAATGGATCCATCTGTACATTTCGACAAGAGGTTTGAAGGTCTTTCTTATAAGGTTCTTGGTGTTACCCAAAAGGAACAAAATATTAGTGTAAACGGAATTAAAATGAATATTTCAGATATGGTAGGCTATTGGGAAAAGACTTTGGAAAGTATATTCCCTACACATACTGAAGGTGAAGATAAAAAAATAGAGTTCCAATGTTTTGAAAGCAGTCATAAAATTTCTCCAGTTGTGAAAGTTTCTGCACCTAAAGTTATTATACCTGTATTTCCAGGAACTAATTGTGAATATGATTTGGGAAGAGCCTTTAAAAAGGCAGGAGCAGAAGTAGACACTGTTGTAATTAAAAACTTAATGGGAAACCAGATAGAGGAATCAGTAGATAGAATAGTAAGTGGTATAAATTCATCTCAAATTATAATGCTTCCAGGAGGATTTAGTGCAGGAGATGAACCAGATGGTTCTGGAAAGTTCATTGCTACATTTTTCAGAAACCCTAAGATAGAAGAAGCCGTAATGGAGCTTTTAAATAAAAGAGATGGACTCATACTTGGAATATGCAATGGCTTCCAGGCACTTATAAAATTAGGACTTTTACCTTTTGGGGAAATAAGGAATATAGATGAATCTTGTCCTACCCTTACTTATAATAAAATAGGAAGACACGTATCTTGCATAGTAAATACTAAAATTGTTTCGAACCTGTCTCCATGGTTTAGCAATGTATCTGTAGGAGATGTACATTCTATACCTATCTCTCATGGAGAAGGAAGATTTATAGCAAGTGATTCTGTAATTAAGGATTTAAAAAGCAAAGGCCAGATAGCTACACAGTACGTAGATTTTGAAGGAAATCCAAGTTATGATATAAAGTTTAATCCAAATGGATCTTGCTCTGCAGTAGAAGGTATAACAAGTCCAGACGGAAGAATACTTGGAAAAATGGGACACTCGGAAAGAGTTGGAAAAAGTGTTATAAAAAATATTCCAGGATCAAAAGATCAAAAGTTATTTGAAGCAGGTGTAAATTACTTTAAACTATAAAGTATAATATTTATAAATCAAAAGTAAACTCATACGTAGAAATATTTTTACGTATGAGTTTATTTTTACTCAGAATAGCTATAAATTTGAACTTTTAATTTAGACTATGTTTTAAATGTATGTATAACATATGTGATATTTTGTGAGTTATGTTATAATAAGTATTATGGAAGATTATAATCTAATGAGCAATAGTAATTTTTTACGTCTAAATTAGTGTGTTTCAATTAGATAAATAGTATAAAATCACAAATAAAATAGTTTTAAAATTAAGGTGGATAAGAAGTGGTAAACACTTTAAAGTGGAGGATTAGTAAAATGAAAAAAAAGAAAAATTTAATTATTTTTGGCTTAATAGTTATAATAATTGGAGGAGGGATGGTATTATATAATAATTATTTTCATAATGTTGACTCAAGTAGGTATTTATCAAGCATAAATGAAGATAGGAACATTGGCTATAATGGAACTCACAAAAGTGATAAAAATAGTGAAAGTTTTGATTTTAAAAAATTTGATGGAAAATGGTCTTTAATGCAGTTTACATCTAACAAAGGTAATAAAATAAGTATTAATGATGATACAAAAATCAGTGAAGGTAAATTTTACATTGTGATTTTGAATTCAAAATATAATATTATAGCAAAAAAAAATGAATTAAAAGACAATGGCAACATAAATTTTACTACGCCTAATGATGGAAAATATTCTATTAGAATTATCGGAGCAAATGCAAGTGGTAATTTTGCCATAAGCGTAAGTGCCAGTAATAATATAGATATTTCTCATAAGGATTTTTTTGATTAATTAATAAAAAGCTATATTTAAATTCAGAAGAAGTGTAATAGAAGATGTTACGTATTTTTCTTATATTGAGTATTAGACAACCCTACCTATAATTTTTTTAGGCTATATTTGAAAAAATAGCTTAACTTTAAAGAAACCCTATAACTGACAAATTAACATATGTTAGTGTGGTCAATATACTATATTTTTGTTATAATAACATATGGAATCATATGTAAGTAAATTGTAGTATAGAGAGTCTATTATATTGGGGGAGAGGTTGATGGTAGCACCTATAATCATGACGGATGCATCATGTGATTTACCAGGAAGGTTTATAGAGGAGAATAAGATACCATTTTTGGGATTGATGTGTCATTTTAAAGGTAAAGATTATGAAGATGACTTTGGAAAATCCTTAAGCTATGATGAATTTTACAAGGGCTTGGAAAATGGAGAGATGCCCTATACATCACAGATAAATGAATACAGATTTACTGAAAAGTTTAAAGAGTTGTTGAAACAAAAAAGACCTATAATATATATAGGAATGTCATCTGGGATAAGTGGAACTTTTAATAGTTCAAAGCTAGCAAAGAATGCGATCTTAAGCGAATTTCAAGAAGCAGATATAACGTTGATAGATAGTAAAAGTTCTTCTATTGGGCTTGGAATTTTAGTATACTATGCTTGTAAAATGGCACAGGAGGGTTTTAGTAAAGATGAGATTATAAATTGGGTAGACAATAATAGACTAAAGATGAATCATTGGTTTATGGTAGAGGACTTAAAGCATTTAAAGAGAGGCGGTAGGATATCTTCATCTAAAGCCGTTATAGGTACTCTTTTGGAGGTAAAGCCTATTATATACATTGAAGATCAAGGAGAACTTAAAAATGTAACTAATGTTAGAGGAAGAAAAAAAGCTATAAAATACCTGGTAGAAAGATTTAGAGAAAGAGCCGTAGATAAGGAAAATCAGGTTATAGGTATATCACATGGAAATTGTATTGAAGATGCTAAGCTTTTAAAAAAAATGATAGATAGAGAATTTCCAAACAATAAATTTATCATCAACACATTGGGTATGGGTATGGCTACTCACTGTGGCAGTGGGATGCTTTCACTTTGTTTTTTGGGAAATAAAAGGTGATTGTATTACTTAAATTTAAAATTACTACTGTATTTAAATTCAGTAGTAATTTTTTTTGAAAAACATATTGATATTTTACAAATTAACTGGTAAAATATCAATAACACTTAGTTTACCACTACATCGAATTAAAGTGGCAGTGCAATAAAATAAGGAAGTGATACTTGTGAATAATTGGAAAAAGTATATACCTGAGGGAACAAAGGATATTCTGTTTAATGAATGTGCGGAAAAGGTGAAGATAGAAAATATATTAAAAAAAATCTATATACAAAGTGGATTTATGGAAGTAAAGTCACCAACATTAGAATTTTATGATGTGTTTAGTGGAGAAAATGCAACTTTGCCGCAGGAAAAAATATATAAATTGATTGATAACCAGGGGAGAATTTTAGCTTTGAGGGCGGATATGACTACCCCTATTGCGAGGATTGCTGGTACAAAATTGAAGGAAGTGATTCATCCCCTAAGACTTTGTTACACTTCCAATGTGTACAGGGTCAATGAAAGCTTAAATGGTAAAAATAGTGAGATAACTCAATCTGGTATTGAAATAATAGGAATAGAAGGCATTGGAGGGGATGCTGAAGTTATAGTAACAGGAATAAAGGCTCTTTTAAATTGCGGACTTGAGAATTTTAAAATAGAACTTGGGCATGCAGAATTATTTAAAGCACTATTAGATGGAGTAAATTTGGATTATGAAGAAAGAGAAAAACTTAGAAAGAGTATAAATAATAAAAATTTTACTGCTTTAAATAATATACTTCTTGAAAACAAAGATAAATTTGAAGAAAGTTCTTTAAAAGCTTTGAAAGAACTTCCTAAGTTATTTGGGGGAATAGAGGCAATAGAGAGAGCTGTCCATCTTATGAAAGATAACAGGAGAGCTTTAAAAGCTTTAGAAAGTATAAAAAAGGTGTATGAGATTGTAAGGAGCATTGGTTTTGAAAAATATCTAGCTCTTGATTTAGGAATGGTACACAACATAGACTATTATACTGGCATAATATTTAGAGGTTATACTCATGGGTTTGGAGGAAATATATTAAGTGGGGGAAGGTATGATAATTTGATAGCTCAATTTGGAGATAGTCAGCCTGCTACGGGATTTGCTATGGACGTAGATGGAATAATCACTTCACTTGAAGAAAATGGACAATTAAGTTGTGAAAAAAATACTAATGTTCTTGTCTATTATGGTGGAGAAAGCTTTGGCAAAGCCTATGAAGAAGCTGAAAGCTTAAGAAATCAGGGTATAGTTGCAGAGTTAAGTCCTTTTAGTGATGAAAGTGAAGCAAGAAAATATGCAGAGAAAAAAAATATGGAATTTACAAAGATATAGGAATGGAGAATTGATATGTCAAATATGAAAAGGGTAAAAATAGCTTTAACTAAGGGAAGAATTGAAAAAGAAGCTGTAAATATATTTCAAAGATCAGGTATAGATTGTAGTGAACTTATAAATAAAGGTAGGAAGCTTATATTTCACAATGAAGAGGACAATATAGATTTTGTGCTTGTGAAAGCTCCGGATGTACTTACCTATGTAGAACATGGAGTAGTGGATGTGGGCATAGTTGGAAAGGATACTTTACTGGAACAAAATAAAGATTTTTATGAGGTACTGGATTTGGGTTTTGGAAAATGTAAATTTTCTGTAGCAGGACCTAAAAATTCTAATTTTTATTCGGGATATAATAGAAAAAAGATTGCTACAAAATATCCTAATGTAGCTAGAAATTATTTTAGAAAATTGGGACAGGATGTGGAAATTATAAAAATAGAAGGTTCTGTGGAATTGGCTCCTATATTGGGATTAGCAGATGCCATAGTTGATATAGTAGAAACTGGAAGTACTTTAAAGGAAAATGGACTTGTAGTTTATGAAAATATATGTGACATAAGTGCCAGAATGGTAGTGAATGTAGCTAGTATGAAGATGAAGAAAAATGAAATAGAGGATATAATAAATAGAGTTCAAATGCAGATTAATGCAGGAGACAGATTGACAAATTAGGAGGAAAATTCATGGAAGCTGAAATTATAAAGACAGTATATTTAAATACAGAAGAAGGAAGCAAGTATTTAAAGAATTTTAGAAATGTAGAAGAAAGTATACAGGAAGATGTAACTTTAAAGGTTTCTAAAATACTTGAGGATATAAAGAAAAATGGAGATAAATCTCTTGTAAAGTATACTAATTTATTTGACAGTAAAAAAGTTATAGAAAACAATATGAAAGTAACTGAAGAAGAAATAAAAAAAGCTTATGAAATTGTAGATGATGAATTTGTTGATGCACTAAAGATAGCAGCGGAAAACATAAAATTTTTCCATGAAAAACAGAAGAAAAATTCGTGGATAATTACAAAGGAAGATGGCGTAGTACTTGGACAGCAAATTACGGCTCTAGAAAATGTAGGAATATATGTACCTGGTGGAACAGCTGCCTATCCATCCTCAGTTTTAATGAATGCTATTCCTGCAAAAACAGCAGGAGTTAAAAATATAGAAATGGTAACTCCACCTTCAGAAGACGGAAGCGTAAATCCTAATATTTTAGTTGCTGCAGATATAGCTGGAGTAAATGAAATATATAAAGTAGGAGGAGCACAGGCTATAGGAGCACTGGCTTTTGGAACAGAAAGCATTTCTAAAGTAGATAAGATAGTAGGACCTGGTAATATATTTGTAGCTATGGCAAAAAAGAGCGTATATGGTCAGGTAGATATAGATATGATAGCAGGACCAAGTGAAATACTTATAATTGCGGATGAAAGAGCAAAAGCAAAATATGTGGCAGCAGATTTGATGTCCCAGGCAGAACATGATGTACTTGCATCAGCAGTACTTGTTACAACTTCAGAAAAATTGGCACGTGAGGTAATAATAGAACTTGAAAAACAAGTACAATCTTTGAAGAGAAAAGATATAATATTGAAGTCTCTAAAGGAACATGGAGCTATAATTATAGTAGGTAGCATAGAAGAAGGTATAAGTACGGCAAATCAAATAGCTCCAGAACATCTGGAACTATGTGTTGATAATCCTTTTTCCATACTTGGAGATATAAAAAATGCAGGTTCCATATTTATGGGAGATTTTGCACCAGAACCTTTGGGAGATTACATGGCAGGACCAAATCACGTGCTTCCCACAAGTGGAACAGCTAGATTTTTTTCTCCTCTCTCTGTAGATGATTTTATAAAAAAATCCAGTTTTACACACTATTCCAGAGAAGCTCTCTTAAAAGTAGAAGATAAAATTGTAAAATTGGCAGAAACAGAAGGACTTACAGCTCATGCAAATTCAATAAAAGTTAGAACTAAATAGTAAATATTTTATTAAGAGAAGGTGTTTTGTTTGAGGATAGGAGAACTTTCCAGAAAAACCTATGAAACTGATGTAAATGTAAAAATAAACTTAGATGGTAGTGGAAAATACAATATAAATACAGGAATAGGTTTTTTTAATCACATGTTGTGTATGGTGGCAAAGCATGGAATGACGGATCTTGACATAGTTGCTAAAGGGGATCTAGATGTTGATTTTCATCATACAATAGAAGACATTGGAATTGTTATGGGAAAATGTATAAAAAATGCTATAGGAGATAAAAAAAATATAAAAAGATATGGTACATTTTTTATACCAATGGATGAAAGTCTTTCAATGGTATCAATAGATTTAAGCGGTAGGCCTTATCTTGTATTTGATGCTGAATTTAAGAATGAAAAAGTAGGACAGATGGATACAGAACTTGTAGAGGAATTTTTTAGAGCAGTGGCTTTTAATGCGGAAATGACACTTCATATAAAAGTGCTTTATGGTAAAAATGTACACCACATGATAGAAGGAATATTTAAGGCTTTTGGTCATGCACTTAAAGAGGCGGTATCCATAGACAGTAGTATAAATGGAATAATGTCTACAAAAGGCGTGATATGAATAGTTAAGAATTAAGAATTAATAGTGGAAAGTTGATGAGAATTTTTCTTTACTAAGTTACGAAAAATATTAAATTTAAAGCTAATTGAAGCAAAGAGCTTCAATGGCGTAATGTTTTAAATTTTCTGCAGTTTTAGCTGAAGAAAATTATCCATAATTGTGAATTGTGAATTGTGAATTGAAGGAAGGGGTGTATAAAATTGATTTGCATTGTAGATTACGGCATGGGAAATTTAAAAAGTGTTCAAAAAGCACTTAAATATATAGGAACAGATAGTAAAATAACTTCAGATCAATATGAAATAGCAAAAAGCCAAGCAATTATACTTCCTGGGGTAGGTGCATTTCCCGAGGCTATGAAAAACTTAAAAAAAAGAAATTTGGATAAAGTGTTAAAAAAGGAAGCAGAAAGTGGAAAGCCTTTTATGGGAATATGTCTTGGAATGCAGCTTTTGTTTGACATAGGAGAAGAAATAGAAGAGTGTGAAGGACTAGGCCTCATACCAGGTAAAATAACAAAGTTATATGGAGATATAAAAATACCACATATGGGATGGAACAATTTAACAATAAATAAACAGTGTAAGATTTTAGAAGGTATATCTGAAAATAGTTATGTGTATTTTGTACATTCCTTTTATGGAGAGTTAAAGTATAAAGAAAATTTAAATGCCTATAGTACTTACGGAGAAATAAACATACCAGCTGTTGTAAGTAAGGATAATGTTTATGGAGCTCAGTTCCATCCGGAAAAAAGTGGTGATTTAGGCATTAAAATGCTCAAAAATTTTGTAAAGATAACATCTTAATTGGATAATTTAAGGGGGCTTTTATATGTTGATACTTCCAGCTATAGATTTAAGAAATGGAAAATGTGTTAGATTGTATCAAGGAAAATTTGAAAAATCGGAAATAGTAGGTGAGGATCCAGCAAAAGTAGCATTGGGTTTTAAAGAAAATGGTGCAAGGTATATTCATATGGTGGATTTAGATGGGGCGCTTGATGGAAAAATAAAAAATATAGAAGCTATATCAAAAGTAATAGACGCAAGTAAGACTCCAGTGGAACTTGGAGGAGGAATAAGGGACATAAAAACAATAGATATGCTTATGAAAATAGGTGTGTCTAGGGTAATACTTGGAACTGCAGCTTTAAAAAATCCTGGTTTTGTAAAAGAAGCACTAAAAAAATATGGAGAAAAAATAGCAGTGGGAATAGATGCAAAAAATGAAAAAGTTGCAGTGAATGGATGGCTTGATGTAAGCAGTGTTCATTACATAGATTTTGCAAAACAGATGGAAGACATAGGAGTTAAAACTATCATTTTCACAGATATAAGTAAGGATGGAACGCTTAACGGACCTAATTTGGATCAACTCTTTAAAATTCAAAATAGCGTTAGCTGTAACATAATAGCTTCTGGCGGAATTAAAAATATAAGCGATTTAAAGGATATAAGTGAAATGGGTATTTATGGTGCTATTACAGGTAAAGCTATATATTCTGGGAATATAGATTTAAAGGAAGCCATAGAGATGTGCAAATAAAAATTACAGTAGAAGGTGGAATGAATTATGAGTAAGTATTGGAGTAAAATTACAAAGAGCGTGGAGCCCTATGTGTGTGGTGAACAACCTAAGGATAAAAAATATGTTAAGTTAAATACCAATGAAAGTCCTTATCCACCATCGCCTAAGGTAATTGAGGCAATAAAAAGTGCTGCAGGTGGAGATTTGAGATTATACCCAGATCCAGATTGTGATAAGCTCAGAGAAGTTATTTCCCAATACTATGGCTTAAATAAAAATCAGATTTTTATAGGAAATGGTTCTGATGAAGTTTTAGCTATGGCATTTCTAACATTTTTTAATAAAGATGAAACTATAATTTTCCCGGACATCAGTTATAGTTTCTATCCTGTGTATGCTAACTTATATAATTTAAATTATAAGCTTGCAAAATTAAATGAAGATTTTTCAATTCCATTTGAGGAGTTTCTCACTGAAAATGGAGGAATAGTAATTCCAAATCCAAATGCACCTACAGGAAAATGTCTTGAAACCGAAAAAATCGAGAAAATTTTAAAATATAATCAAAACAAAGTAGTTATAATTGATGAGGCTTATGTAGATTTTGGAGGAAACTCCGTAGTAGATCTTATAAAAAACTATCCAAATCTTTTAGTAATACAGACATTGTCGAAATCACGCTCTTTAGCTGGAATTCGTGTTGGATTTGCACTTGGACAAGAAGAGCTTATAAATGGATTGAACAGGATAAAAAATTCTTTCAATTCCTATACTGTAAATAGAGTTTCAAATGCAGCAGCAATAGCAGCTTTTGAAGACCAGGATTATTTTGAAAAATGTGTTAATAAAATAATAAATACGAGAGAGACAACTGTAAATAAATTAGAAAAGTTAGATTTTAATATTATACCTTCCAAATCAAATTTTATTTTTATAACTCATGCTAAATATGCTGCAAAAGAACTTTTTGCAAAGTTAAGGGAAAAAGGAGTTCTTGTCAGGTATTTTAACAAGAATAGAATAGATAATTATCTGAGGGTGAGTATAGGCTCGGATAAAGATATGGAATTGTTTATAGAGAAAATTAAAGAAATAATAGATGAGATAGAAAGGAGCTAAAATTTTGCTTACAAAAAGAATAGTTCCATGTTTAGATGTGAATATGGGTAAAGTTGTTAAAGGAATAAATTTTGTGGATTTACAAGACGTAGGGGATCCCGTGGAAATAGCTGAACACTATAATAGACAGGGAGCTGATGAAATAGTATTTTTGGATATTACAGCTACCCATGAAAAGAGAAAAACTATAATTGATTTAGTGGAAAGAACAGCAGAAAAAGTGTTCATACCACTTACAGTAGGTGGTGGAATATCTCATATAGATGATTTTAAAAATATACTTAGGGCAGGTGCAGATAAAATATCAATAAATTCTTCTGCTATAAGGAATCCTAATTTAATATATGAAGCAGCAGACAAATTTGGCTCACAGTGTGTAGTAGTTGCAGTGGATGCTAAAAAAAGGAATTCAGGAGATGGGTGGGATGTATTTATAGAAGGTGGAAGAAAAAACACGGGAATAGATGCACTAAAATGGATTAAAAAGGCAGAGAATTTAGGAGCAGGTGAAATACTTTTAACTAGTATGGATGCAGATGGTACTAAAAATGGTTATGATATAGAACTTACAAAAACTGTATGCAACTTGGTAAATATTCCAGTAATAGCTTCAGGAGGATGTGGCTCTTTAAACGACTTTTATGATGTATTTAAAGATGCAGGAGCAGATGCAGCCCTTGCAGCTTCACTTTTTCACTATGGAGAGCTTACTGTAGGTGAAGTTAAACAATATCTAAAAAATAAAGATATACCAGTGAGGTTATAAAAATATGGAAACAGAAATTTTAAAAAATATAGATTTTAAAAAGGGGAAGGGGCTTGTACCCGCAATTGTCCAGGACTATCAAAATGAAGAAGTACTTATGATGGCGTATATGAATGAAGAGTCATTAAAAAGAACTATTGAGACAGGAAAGACATGGTTCTTTAGTAGATCCAGAAATGAACTTTGGAACAAAGGTGCTACTTCAGGGCATTATCAAAATGTGAAAAGTATAAGTGTGGACTGTGATTATGATACAATATTGATAAAGGTGGATCAAATAGGAGCAGCTTGCCACACAGGAAACAGGAGTTGTTTTTACAGAAGATTATATTAAGCTTGAAAGGGGAATATTTTTATGGAATTTCAGAGTATACTGGAAGAGTTAAGTAAAGTTATAGAGGAGAGAAAGTCAAGCCCTATAGAAGGTTCCTATACTAGTTATTTATTCAAGGAAGGTCTTGATAAGATACTAAAAAAAGTAGGGGAAGAAAGTTCAGAAGTTATAATTGCAAGCAAAAATAATGATAAAAAAGAAGAAGTTTATGAAATATGTGATTTGATATATCACCTTTTAGTTTTAATGTCAAATCAAAATATAACTCTAGATGACTTATCAGAAGAACTTGGTAAAAGAAGACAAAAAATATGTAATAAAAAACCTGAAAGAAAAATTATAGAAGGAATACACTAGTATAGTGTTTACAACTTGAAAGTTGACTTATACAAAATCATATAATGACAAATTTCATCACGTTAAAAACTTTAATAAGTCTAAAGCTTGGCATTTAGAAAATCTAAGAACTTTAGCTAAACTCGTACCTCAAACATATCTAAGCTCCTAAGATTTTCTAAAATGCCTCGCCAAGACTTATGGAAAAGTTTTTAAATGTTCCTTCAATTTTGTCATTATATGTTACGTATAAGCTTAAATTTCAATTGAAAACTCTATAGTCTTTGCTCTTAAATGAAAAAAGTAAGCCGTGCTCTTTATGCTCAAATACAGCTTACTTTTATAACTTTTCTAACTTAAAAATCAACTTATGCATAGAAATATTTTACAATAAGCAAGTACATTTAAATATTTTGTGTATACGTCTTAGTAGAAAATTTATAAAAAAACTTAGGGCTTTTGAATTGTTTGAGGTACGAGTTTTCAAAAGTCTTTAGGTTTTTGTGAATTTTCTGCTTAGACGTATCAAAATGTTTAATGTACTTGTGGTTGTAAAAATATTCGCAGCATAAGTTGATTTTTTGTTTAGAAACTCTATAAATAATTATATAATTTAAGAAATTTTTAAGAATTTAATTAAGAAATGTTAAGAAATTTTTTCTATAATAATAAGTATAGAATGTTATATAATAATTTTAGAAAGTTGGGTATTTAAATTTGAGAGTTGGTGTTGTATTGAAGCGTTTAAAATTAAATTTACTGCCGTTGAGTATATTACTGATTATACCTACAATAAATGTATCCTATGCTCTGCTAAATAATACAATTAGGGGATGTCATAGTTTAGTCACTAGTTTAGATATGGCTGTTCCATTTATAAAGGAATTTATAATTGCATATTGGATGTGGTTCCCATTTATGTTTGTATCTCTTGTGTATCTGTGTTTTAATTATAGAAATACTTATTATAAATGTGTGATAACTATGGTTTTAGGTATGATTACATGTTATATAATATATTTTTTCTTTCAGACTACGGTGCCAAGGCCAGTTGTCAGTGGAAATGATATTTTTTCTCGCGCTGTAAAATTTACTTATGGGTGGGATAAACCTTTTAATTGTTTCCCCAGCATACATGTGCTTGCAAGTTATATAATAATGATAGCATCAAGAAAATTGGATAAAAAACCTTTTATAAAATTTGCTATGAATTTTATAGGTATATCTGTAATAGTATCTACCCAATTTGTAAAGCAGCATGTGATTTTAGATATGGTTTTTGCTATACTATTGGTGGAGATAATTTATAGGTTCATTGCTGGCTTCATTTTGGAAAGGGGACTAATATGGAAAAAGAAATTATACTGGTGGTTGACGATGAAAAAGAAATTAGAGACTTAGTCGAGATATATTTAGTAAATGAAGGATATAAAGTATTAAAAGTTTCTAATGGTTTAGAAGCCTTACAAATCTTAAATGATAATGAAGTGGATTTAGTAATTTTAGATGTAATGATGCCTAAAATGGATGGAATTGAAGTTTGTATGAGAATAAGGAAAAGTAAAAATATGCCTATAATAATGTTGTCAGCTAAAAGTCAGGATTTAGACAAGATATTAGGCCTTACTACGGGAGCTGATGATTATGTAGTAAAACCTTTTAATCCTCTAGAGCTTGTAGCTAGGGTAAAATCTCAACTGAGAAGGTACAAGCAGCTAAATATACCTAAAAAAATTAGCCAGGAAATAATTGAAGTAGATGACTTGGTAATAAACAATAAAAACCACCAAGTAAAAGTTGGTAATAAGGATGTAAAACTTACTCCAAGAGAATTTGAAATTTTAGAACTTTTATCCTCAAATAGGGGTGTAGTGTTTAGCATAGAGAAAATTTATGAATCTGTATGGAAAGAGAATTTTTTTGAATCTGATAATACTGTAATGGTACATATAAGAAAAATAAGAGAAAAGATAGAAGAAAATCCAAGAAGACCTCGTTTTATAAAGACTATTTGGGGGGTGGGATATAAAGTTGAAAAATGATTTGAAAATATCTTTAGAAAAGGGTTTTGACTCTATCTTCAGTAAAATGAAAAATAGTATAAGGTTAGAGCTTATATTTATATTTGCCCTGTGTCTTGTCATGTCTGCTGCACTTGGAAAAGCAGCAGGTATTTTTTTTCAAAATAGAAATATGACTGCTAGAATAGATTATAGTAAAGGAATAAATAGGATGTCTGTAAATGCCAACTTAATAGGAGATGAAATAAAAAATAAAAATATAAGTATAAACGATAATAATAAAGTACAAAAAATTATAGATAGTAGTAATGATAGTTCAGATTTAGAAAAGATAATGATTACAGATTTAAACGGGAAAGTTTTGTACAAATCAAATAATGCATATGAAACGCAAATAGATGTATATACTACTATAAAGAATTCTATAAAAAATTCTCTTGAAATGATGAAAAATATTGAAAACATATATGGAACTGATAAAGGTAATGAAATAAGTAAAAACAGAGAATATATCAGTTTTTATCCTATAAATTTTAGCGATGGAAAAGCCTATTTAGTCATTAGGGGTATGCCGCAATATGAAATAATTTATGAAAAAAGATACAACCCCATCCCTGGTAGCATTGTATCTTTTATATCATTTCTAACAATGTTTTATTTTATAACTAATAAAAAAATGAAATATATAGAAAATATATCTTCTGGACTCATAGAAATATCAAGGGGGAATTTAGATTATAGAATAAAGAGTCAGGGAAAAGATGAATTGGCTTTGTTATCAAATAATATAAATTTTATGGCAGAAGAACTAAATAATAAAATGAAAGTTGAAAGGGAAGAGGAGAGAATAAAAAATGATCTCATAACTAATGTATCTCATGATTTAAGAACTCCACTTACGTCTATTAAAGGGTATCTGGCTTTGATTAAGGATAAAAGATATGAGGATGAAACCCAAGCGGAACAATATATTAATATTGCTTACAATAAATCTGAAAAGTTAGAAGAATTAATAAATGATCTGTTTGAATACACTAAACTCACCAATAATGCAGTTAATTTAAATAGGCAGAGTATATCCTTAAATGGATTGTTGGAGCAACTTATAGAAGAATTGGTTCCAATTTGTGAAAAGACAGGGGTAACTATTATTAGAAATTTTCCAAGCCACAAGTTTCTTGTTCATTTAGATCCAAATAAAACTGTCAGGGTATTTGAAAATTTATTTATGAATGCTATAAGATATAGTATAAAACCAGGACATATAGAAGTTTCATTAAAAGAAGAAAAAGGCTTTGTGGTAATCTCCATAAAAAATAAGTGTGAGCCTGTAAGTAAGGAAGAAGTTGATAAATTATTTGATAGGTTTTATAGATTAGATAAATCTAGGTCTTCCAATACAGGAGGAAGTGGGCTTGGACTAGCCATTGCTAAAAGTATCGTGGAAATTCAAGGAGGGAAAATAAAAGCAGAATATTCTTCTGGTTATATGATTTTTAATGTTATTTTTAATTTGGAAAGTAGTAGGTTATAGAAACAATATTGTACACAAATTACATTCAAATTTTTATTCTAATGGATTATAATATAGATATGGCTTTTAAAGGAGGAATATAAATGGATAAACGTACCTTACTGGATGAATTGGTAGAAGTATCTGCAAAACCTGTACTTCAGGCTAGAAATTATTGGCATGCTAGTGTGTACAATATTTTAAAGGCAAAAAAAGATTCTATAAATGATGATAACAAGTATTTTTTAGAATTAAAGGCTGATATTTTGAGCATAAAAAGACTCTGGAAAGAAGAGTTAGATACTCTATATTCTTGGGGTAAAAAACAAGATATGCCTTCCACTTCGGAAATAAGTGAAACAATTTCAAATATGGAAAAGAAATGTGAGACAGAAGTGTTAAATGGAAAAGCAGTTTTTAAAAACGGAGATGAACCAGATAAAGAAGATTTAGAATTTCTAGAAAGATATGTATCCATAAAAGACATAAATGAAAGAATAACCTATATGGAAGAGGATTATCTATATTGTCGTATAAGGGATTATATAGTATTGAACATATATCAATTTTTATCTGAAAATAGAGAATTTGCAATTGATATATTAAAAGATGACACTAATGAAGTTATAAAAAGAATGTCGGACTTAATTTCAAAGTATGCAGATAGTGCAATGTATGTTGATATGGAGGAAGATTAATATTAATGTACTTAATACCTCTAAATATATTTATGTTTATACAATTTTTAACTAAAGTTTGAAGGAGGGATATACATTGTTTGATACACACGTACATACTAATTTCTCTACTGATTCTGATATGAAAATGGAAGAGGCTATAAAATCTGCAAAAGAAAAGAGTATATCTTTTATAACAACAGAACATATGGACATTAATTTCCCAAAAGAAGGTTTGTTTTGTCTTGATGTAGATAAATATTTAAACAAATATTTAAAATATAGAAACGCAAACCTACTTGTTGGTATAGAACTTGGAATGAAAGAAGATTGCTTAGAAGAAAGTAGAAAATTGATAAGAGATAACACTTTTGACTATGTGCTGGGCTCTGTGCACTTAGTAGAAAACTTAGATCTGTATTATCCAGATTATTATGAAGGTAAAAGTAAAAAAGAAGCTTATTTGAAATATCTACAAGATATTTTAGAAAATTTAAAACAATTTGAATTTATAGACAGTTTGGGTCATATTGACTATATAGCTAGATATGCTAAATTTGAGGATAAAGAGTTATATTACAGTGATTTTCCGGATATAATAGATGAGATATTTAAAGAGGTTATATATAAAGAAAAGTGTTTGGAGTTAAACACCAGGAGGCTTAAAAATCAAAATTCAGCAAAAAATATGCTAGAAATATATAAAAGATTTAGTGAATTAGGAGGAAAATATATAACAGTAGGCTCTGATGCCCATAATGTAGAGTCCATGGGAAGTAATTTTAAAGAAGCAGTAGAAATTGCAGGAAGGTGCAATTTGAAAATAGTATATTTTAAAAACAGGAAAGAAGAGTATGATAAAGATATTTAATTTTTATAGGTGAAACATATGTTGTATAAATACTGTGAGAGTTCATACATAGTATTTATACAGTATGTGTTTTATTTTTTACTTTGGATTTAAATGAATGTTTTAGGAGGTTAGAAAATGGAACCACTAGCGGAAAGAATGAGACCAAGGTGCATTTGTGATGTAGTTGGACAGGAACATATATTGGGAAATGGAAAAGTTTTAAGTAATATGATAAAGAACAAGAAAATAATGAATATGGTTTTTTACGGCCCTCCTGGGATTGGAAAAACAACTGTAGCCAATATAATATCTGGAAATATGGATAAAAAGTTGTATAAGTTAAATGCAACCAATGCTTCTGTTAAGGATATTCAAGATATAGTTAAAAGTTTAGATGGTTTTATGGGATATAAAGGGGTAGTACTTTACTTGGATGAAATACAAAATTTTAATAAGAAACAGCAGCAATCTCTCCTTGAATATATTGAAGATGGAAGAATAACGCTAATCGCAAGTACAGCAGAAAATCCTTATCATTGTGTTTATAATGCAATACTAAGCAGATCTATAGTATTTGAATTTAAGCCTCTTCAGAAATGTCATATAATAAGAAACTTAAACAGAATATTAAATATATTAAAAAAAGAAGATAATTTGAGTATAAATCTTGAAGAAGGCGTACTTGATTATATAGCTTCTATATGTGGTGGAGATGTAAGGAGATCCATTAATTTTTTAGAAGCTGTAATTTATTCTACAAAATCTATAAAGGGGAATAAGGTAAATCTAAAATTAGAAGATGTAAAGGAATGTCTTCAGGAGAAAGGTTTTAATTTTGATAAAGACGGGGATTATTTTTATGATGCATTAAGTGCACTTCAAAAAAGCATAAGAGGCAGCTCACCTGATGCTTCTGTGTATTATGCGGCGCTTCTTATAAAAGGTGGGCAGTTATCTGCAATTTGCAGGAGATTACTTGTAATAGCTTCTGAAGATATAGGCCTTGCATATCCACAGGCAGCAGGAATTGTATATTCATTAGTTCAAAGTGCTCTTTATCTGGGATTACCAGAAGCTAGAATTCCAATTTCAGAGGCAGTTATACTTTTAGCTACATCACCTAAGTCCAATTCCTGCTACAAAGCCATTGACGGAGCATTAAATGATATAAATAGCAGAGATATAGGGGATATACCAGATCATTTAAAAGACAGCCACTATCATGGAGCAGAAAAATTAGGCAGGGGTATAGATTACAAGTACCCTCATGATTATAAAAATCATTATGTTGAGCAGCAATATTTGCCCGACAAGTTAAAAGATTTAAGGTATTATATTCCGGGGGAAAACAAGATGGAAAAGTCTGCACAAAATTATATGAATTCAATAAAACTAAGAAAAGAATGAAGGTAAAAAGTTGATTTTTTATTGTTGACAATTTTACTCGGATTTGATACTATAATATTAATTACAGTATCAAATGTCACATTGATTAGGAAGTGATTAATTGAAGTTATCCACAAAAGGAAGATATGGGGTAAAAGCTATGGTAGATTTAGCTATTCACTATAGTGATGAACCTTCATCGATAAAAAGTATATCGGAAAGACAAAATATATCAGAATATTATCTAGAGCAGTTATTTTCAAACCTTAGAAAATCCAATTTAGTAAAGAGTGTCAGAGGAGCACAAGGTGGGTACATTTTAAAAAGAGAACCCAAAAATATAACTGTGGATGATATAATGAACGTTTTAGAAGGACCTATAGAAATCTCAGATTGTGTAGATGAAAATAATGAGAGTTCCTGCAGTAATATAGATTGCTGTGCTACTAGACTTTTATGGAGTAGGATTAAACAAAGCATAGAACAGGTTATGAAGTCTACAACTTTACAAGATATGGTAGATGATTATATTCAAATGAAACAAGAAAAAACGAAAGGGGATAGATAAATGAATAAGAAGGTTTACATGGACTATTCAGCTACTACTTATACAAAACCCGAGGTATTAGAAGAAATGATACCTTATTTTACTGAAAATTTTGGAAATCCATCTTCTCTGTATTCAATGTCAGATATTCCAAGAGAGGCTATTGATAAAGCTAGAAAAAGAGTGGCTAAGGCAATAAATGCAGATAAAAATGAGATATTTTTTACAGCAGGTGGCTCAGAAAGTGATAACTGGATATTAAAAGGCATAGCTTTTGCAAATAAAAAAAAGGGAAACCATATAATAACTACTACGATAGAACATCATGCTATTTTACATGCATGTAAGTTTCTTGAAAAAAATGGATTTGAAGTTACTTATTTACCTGTAGATGAGTATGGATTTATAAATTTAGAAGATTTGAAAAAGGAAATTAAAGATACTACAATACTGGTATCTATAATGTTTGCAAATAATGAAGTAGGAACTATTCAACCTATAAAGGAAATAGGTGAAATATGTAGAGAGAAAAAGATATATTTTCACACAGATGCAGTTCAAGCTGTAGGACACGTTAATATAGACGTAAAAGACATGAACATAGATGCTCTTTCTATGGCAGGACATAAGTTTTATGGACCTAAGGGAATAGGAGCAATGTACTTGAGAAAGGGAGTAAAAATTGAAAGTTTGATACACGGTGGTGCGCAGGAAAGAGGAAAGAGAGCTTCTACTGAAAATGTTCCAGGAATAGTTGGAATAGGAAAAGCAATAGAACTAGCAACTTCTGAAATGAAGGCAGAAAGTAAAAGACTTAGTGAATTAAGGGATAAACTTATAAAAGGATTAGTTGAAGAAATACCTTATGCTAAAGTAAATGGACCTAGTGGAGATAAGAGACTTCCTGGAAATGTTAATTTGAGCTTTATAGGAATAGAAGGAGAAACTTTGCTTCTGGATTTAAATGATGCAGGCATATTTGTTTCTACAGGAAGTGCTTGTGCATCGGCTTCACTAAATCCATCTCATGTACTTTTAGCTTTAGGATTACCTCATGAAGTGGCACATGGTTCGCTTAGGTTAACTTTAGGTGCTGGTACTACAGAAGAACATGTAGATTATGCATTAAAGGTAATACCAGAGATAGTAGCTAGAAGGAGGGCAATGTCACCCCTTTGGGAAGACTTTCTTAAGACACAAAATAAAAGAGAGAAGGTAGAACAATTATGATGTACAGCGAAAAGGTTATGGATCACTTTAGAAACCCTAGAAATGTAGGTGAAATTCCAGATGCAAATGGTATTGGAGAAGTTGGAAATCCACAATGTGGAGATATAATGAAGATATATATAAAAGTTGAAGATAATGTAATAGAGGATATAAAATTTAAGACTTTTGGATGTGGTTCTGCTATAGCATCTTCCAGCATGGCAACTGAACTTATAAAAGGAAAAACAATAGAAGATGCCTGGGAGCTTACTAACAAAGCAGTTGCAGAGGCACTGGATGGACTTCCACCAGTAAAGATGCATTGTTCTGTTTTAGCAGAAGAAGCTATCCACAAGGCAATAAATGATTATAGAAAGTCACAGGGTCTTGAACCATGGGCAACTAAAAATCATTCTGAAACTATCCACGAGCATGTTCATGGAAATTAGTGATGATTTAAATAATTTACAAGTAAATTTTGAACAATATATAGAATTTTAAATTTGTTTACTGAATAAAAAATATAACTCTTTATGGGGTTATATTTTTTATTTTTTGGATAAACTACAAATACATATTTTTAAATTAAGGTGATATATTTGTATAGGATAAGAGATTTTATATTTATGGATGCAGTAAATCTTTCTGGAAATCTACTGGGGTTTGTAAGTGATATATTTTTGGACTTTAACAAAAAACAAGTAAAGGGATTTGTTATAACTCCTAACAGCATATTTAAAAAAAATTTAAATGTATTTATGAAGGATATAGTGAGTTTAACATCTGTAATAGTTGTTACTAATACAAATAAAGATAAGTACTTTCAATTCAATGATGTAAAGAGAATGAATGTAGTGGATGAAAGAGGATGTTTGATAGGAATGGTGGAAGATATATTATTTGATGAAGAAAGCTCTTACATAAAGGCAGTTATACTTTCCACTGGATTTATAAATAACTTTATAAATGGTAAAAAAATATTGCTTATGGATGATTTGACTTTAGGAGAAAATAACTTATTTTATAGAGGCAAAAAAGAAAATTTAAAATTTTTTACTTCTCCTCATATACTGTCTAACCTGGACAAAAAAGAAAATACTAAAGACTAATTTAAAATATGGAAGATGATACGATGAATATTAGTAAAAATTCTGTTGCCAAATATGTATTTACAATAGTTGTTTTTGGAGCTGCTGTTTTATTTGTTATTAAAAGTTCTGTACTAAGAGAAATGTTATACTTAGTCTTTATATCCTTTTTAATAGCATATACTCTAAAACCTATAGAGAAAAAAATGGTTAATGAGGGAGTAAACAAAAAAGTTAGTGCTATTATTATAATAGGTATACTGATTTTATTAGTAGTTTCTACATTTGCCCTTCTCATACCCTCTTTATTTAAAGAAAGTTTAAACTTAAATGCCACTGCTTCAAGCATTCAGACATTAGTAGACAGATTTTATGAAAAATTAAAGTTAATGCAAGGTAATAGAACATTGCACTTAGTAGTAAATAATTTAAACAAAAGAATTGACAGTGAAATTGCCGCTATATTTGCTAAAATGCTTGATTTTTTAATGAATATGGGACAAAATATCTTATACTTAGTAGTTATACCAATAATAACTTATTATTTCTTAGCAGATGATGAATGTATAAATGAAAACTTACTTTCCATATTCCCTGTAAGTAGTAGAAAACCTATTAAAAGAATATGCTGTCATGCAGATAAAATATTGGGACGATATATAGCAAGTCAGATTATGCTGAGTGCTCTTGTGGGAATAGCTACTTTTTTTATACTTATATTTTTAAAGGTACAATTTCCTATAATATTATCCATATTAAATGCATTTTTTAACATAATACCTTATTTTGGGCCTATATTTGGTGCTCTTCCAGCTATAGTCATAGCCCTTATAAAATCTCCTGAAACAGCTTTATGGACAGCAATATGGCTTTATCTGTTGCAGCAGATAGAAGGAAATATACTATCTCCTAAAGTTACAGGAGATAGTATAGATATGCATCCTCTTATAGTTATTCTCTTATTAATAGTTGGAGGAAAGATATCAGGATTTATTGGAATGGTATTGGCAGTACCTGTTGGAGTTGTAGTTAAAGTTATATATGAGGATTTAAATTACTATATGTTTTAGTGAGAATTTCAAACAAAACCTCAATTTATACTAGAAATGATTTTTGACTTTTAAGTATCTAGATCTATTAGAAAACAGCAACTCGTAATTTGCATATTGCGGTGTAAATTTCTAGTGGAGAGTTGAGAGTGGAAAGTGGAGAGTTAATGTAGATTTTTTTCGTTACACTACAAAAAATCTTTAATTAAATTTTTGAGGACTCGTTTCGCTAAAGCGAAACATTGCTGATTCATGTAAATTTAAAGATTTTTTGCCATAGCTAAAAATCAACCTTCACTCTCAACTCTCAATTATTAACTGATAGAGTCCTTGTGTATATTACGAATTGCAGATTATAAAAGCATACAATATTGACATAAAAGTGTATTTAAATTATAATTTGTATCATAATGACATATAGGCAATGAATAGAAAAAGTAAATATTTTATTATATAAAGAGAGGAAGTGGATGGTGTAAACTTCTTATAATATGTATTGAAGCTATCTATGAGCCATAACATATAATTTAAGAGATACAGATTTTTTATTTTACATATCTGTTTAATTAGGGTGGTACCGCGGATTCAGCTTTCGTCCCTTTTAAGGGATGGGAGTTTTTTAATTAAAACTATTTTTTACATAAGATGGTAAAATTTTATCCGATGGCTATCTACCGTTATTTCCCACGCACTCTGTGAAAGCGACTATCACCAAATCAAAGATTTGGGATATCTGCTTTTTTATCAAAGTGGGAGATATTAGAACTCTTGAGCTTCAGCGATTTAGAAGTTCTTATGCTGTACATAATGGTAGCTACACCCCTGGATAATTCATTTAAACTTAGTGGGAGAAACAAAACTTTAAAGAGAAAGAGATTCTCTTTAAATTAAAGATTTTAGTTCTCTGCTTTTCCCACTAATTAAGATTCATTGATTACATATGAGTGAAGAGGAGAGATACATATGGAAAAATTAGGATTAAATAAAATTAGGGAGATGTATTTGAGTTTTTTTGAAAAGAAGGGACATTTGAGAATGCCAAGTTTTTCTTTAGTACCGGATAATGATAAGAGCTTACTTCTCATAAATGCAGGAATGGCACCTCTTAAACCCTATTTTACAGGATTGAAGGTTCCACCTAGAAAAAGGGTGACTACCTGTCAGAAATGTATAAGGACAGGAGATATTGAGAATGTTGGAAAGACATCCAGACATGGTACCTTTTTTGAAATGCTTGGAAACTTTTCTTTTGGAGACTATTTTAAAGAAGAAGTAATTCCCTGGGCTTGGGAATTTACTACTGATGTTTTAAAAATTTCTAAAGATAGGTTATATGTTACTATATATCTAGACGACGATCAAGCTTATGATATATGGTCAAAAAAAACAGACATAGATCCATCTAGGATATTTAGGCTCGGAAAAGAGGATAACTTTTGGGAACATGGGGCAGGACCTTGTGGACCTTGTTCGGAAATTCACTATGACAGAGGTGAAGAGAAGATAACTACAGTAGATGAATTTGTAAAAGCAGGTGATAGTGACAGAGTAATTGAATTTTGGAACTTGGTATTTACACAATTTGACAAAGACGAAGATGGAAATTACAATAAACTTTCTCGTCCAAATATAGATACAGGTATGGGACTTGAGAGAATAGCCACTATAATGCAGGGTAAAAATAGTATATTTGAAGTAGATACTATAAACTCAATATTAAAAGAAGTTAGCAATATGGCTGGTATAGAATACGGAAAAGATGAAAAAAGTGATATGTCCATGAGAGTAATAACAGATCATGTGAGAAGTGTTACATTTATGATAAGTGATGGGATACTTCCATCTAATGAAGGTCGTGGATATGTACTAAGAAGACTTTTAAGAAGAGCTGCAAAGCATGGAAAGTCTCTTGGTATCAAGGAAGGATTCTTATATAAACTTACGGAAGTTGTCATAAATAATTCTTGTGGAAACTATTCTGAATTGAAAGAAAAAGAAGATTACATAAAAAAGATCATAAAGCTAGAAGAGGAAAGATTTGATGAAACTATAGATAGTGGAATGCAGATTTTAAATGAGTTTATATCTGACTTAAGGTCAAATAAAAGCACAGTACTTGAAGGTGAAAAGGCATTTAAGCTGTATGATACTTATGGTTTTCCTATAGAACTTACTCAAGAAATATTAGAAGAAAAAGACATGACTGTAGATTTAGATGAATTCAATCATAATATGAAAAATCAGAGGGAAAGAGCAAGATCTGCCAGAGCAGAGACAAATTATATGGGTGCAGAGGATACCATATTAAATAAAATTCCTTTTGAAATGAATACGGTATTTGAGGGGTATGATAGATTAAAATCCACTTCCAAAGTTAAATTAATTATAAAAGATGAAGAATTTGTATCTGCTTTGAATGAAGGAGAAGAAGGAGTTATTATAACTTCCAATACGCCTTTTTATGCTGAAATGGGAGGCCAGGTAGGAGACAAGGGAATTATATTTAATGAAAACTTGAAAGGAGAAGTTTTAGACTGCAAGAAAAACTTATCAGGAAAAGTACTGCATTTTATTAAAGTGATTTCAGGAAGTGTAAACTTAGAAGATACAATTGAACTCAGTGTAGATCAAAATAGAAGAAATAGTATAAGAAAAAACCATACGGCAACTCATCTGCTGGATTCTGCTTTAAAACAAGTGTTAGGAGAGCAGGTACATCAGTCTGGTTCTTACGTAGATGAATATAGGCTCAGGTTTGATTTTAATCATTTTGAAGCTGTAAGCCATGAAAAATTAAGAGATATTGAAAACTTGGTAAATGAAAATATAATGCAAGTTTACCCTGTAAAAACAACTATAATGTCTTTAGAAGAAGCAAAAAAAAGTGGAGCAATAGCACTTTTCGACAACAAATATAAAGATGAGGTAAGAGTGGTTTCCGTAGGAGATTTCAGCAAGGAACTTTGTGGAGGTACTCATGTAAGCAATTCTGGAGAGATAGGGTTGTTTAAAATAACTTCTGAAACTGGAATAGCAGCTGGCATAAGAAGAATAGAAGCAGTTACAGGTAAGATGGCGGCTGAATATGTTAATTCAAAAAGTGATATACTAAAAGAAATATCAAATAAGCTGAAGTGTTCTGAAAAAGAAATTGTCCATAAATTGGATTTGCAATCTAATGAGCTGAAGGAATTAGAGAAAAAAATTGAAGAATTAAAATTGAAAGTTGCAGGAAGTGCAGAAGATGATATTCTAAAATCAGTAGAGAAAATAAATGGAATAAATTTATTTAGAGGCATATTGAAGGATGTAGATGGAAACTCCCTTAGAGAATTAGCTGATAAAATTAGAAGTAAATCTGAAAATTGCGTGGTTTTACTTGGAAGTAGTACAGGAGAAAAAGTACAGCTTGTAGCCATGGCAACTAAAGAAGCAGTGAAAAATGGAGTACATTGTGGAAAAATTATAAAAGAAGTTGCAGCTATTACAGGTGGTGGCGGAGGTGGAAGACCAGATATGGCTCAAGCTGGAGGGAAATTTCCAGAGAAGCTACAGGAAGCCATAGGAAAAAGCATCATAATTATGACAAAATTAGTTAAGTAGTATACATTTTATGAAATATGTTTTATAATATATTTATTAGAATGTTAGCGGGGTGATATATATGAGTAAAGACAATACTATTCAGTTCGACATTTCTGAAAGTAAAAAAGCATTGACAAAAGAAATACTGACTGAAGTTTATGATTCGCTAATTAAAAAAGGTTATAATCCAGTAAATCAATTAGTGGGATACTTGATTTCTGGTGATCCAACTTATATAACAAATTATAATGGAGCAAGATCATTGGTTAGGAAGCTTGAGAGAGATGAAATACTTGAGGAAGTCTTAAAAGCATATTTAAACATAAAATAAAAATGTCCTCTTGGACATTTTTATTTTAAATGTGAATATATAATAAAATAGGAGAGTGAAGGTTTGAGAATACTTGGATTGGATATAGGGGATAGGACTATAGGAGTAGCTTTAAGTGACCCTCTTGGAATAACGGCACAGGGAATTACCACTGTGAGAAGAAAAAATCAAGAAAAGGATATTGAAGAGTTAAAGTCTCTATGTGAAAAATATGGTGTGGAACTTATTGTTTCAGGACTTCCTAAAAATATGAACGGTACACTAGGCCTCCAGAGTGAAAAGGTGCTAAATTTTTGCAAAGTTATAGAGGAAAATATAAAATTACCTATAAAGATGTGGGATGAGAGATTGACTACTGTAGCAGCTCATAGAGCTATGATAGAGGGAGATTTATCTAGAGCTAAACAAAAAAAAATAGTGGATAAGATGGCAGCTATTTATATACTTCAGGGATATTTAGATAGTATTTCAAAGTAGTATCGATAAAGATTAATTTATGTATAATTGAAATGAACTTAAATATTAGTTGAACGTATTTTAGTGGTGAAGCTGCTATTTAATTTGTGATTTTATAGGAGTATTTTCCTAGATCAAAATGAAGTATTAGTATAATAGTAATGAAACAAATTTTGAATTTAAAAGAAAGGGAAACTTAATATGGATAATGATGTAGCGAATTTAGTATTAGAAGATGAAAATGGGAAAAAGATTAAGTTCCAGGTAGTTACTAAATTTGATATAAAAGAAAAAGAATATGTAATTGCAGTACCTGAAGAATGTATTGGAGGAGACACAGCCATAGCACTTAAAATAGTAGAAGATGATAATGGAGATGAAGTTCTTGTAACAGTAGAAGATGAGGACGAATTTGATATGGTTTTAGAAGTTTATGAAAGCTTATTTGGAAATGAAGCTTAGTTAATATAAAAGCTAGAGGCTAAAAGCTGTGGCTTAAATAGCTTTTAGCCTCTAGCTTTCGTATTAATTGATTTTAAATTGACAGTAACTTTATACTATATTAAACTTAATAGTATTGTAATTTTTGAACAGCGTTTTTATATGGAATAAATTTAGGTTGAAATGGGGTATAGTAATGCCAAGGCTTTCCTCTTCAGAAATAGAGAGATTAAAAAATAGTTTAAAAGAAAAGGGATATAAACTTACACCACAGAGGCGTGCTGTAGTTGATATTATAATAAGAAATGAAGGAAAACACCTTACTACAGAAGAGATATATGACCAGGTCAAAAGTGAATGCCCTGAAATTGGTTTGGCTACGGTTTACAGGACAGTACAGCTTTTAGAGGATATAGGTGTTATATGTAAGCTGGATTTGGAAGATGGATGCAATAGATATGAAATAGTACATGAAGAAGAAAATCATCAGCATCATCATCTAATATGTACTAAATGTTCTAAGATAATTGAGGTAACAGATGATTTGTTGGAACCTTTAGAGAAAAAAATAGAAGAAAAGTATGATTTTAAAATTTTAAATCACAGTTTAAAATTTTATGGCATATGTAATAAATGTACAAAAAAATCAAAATGAATATAAAAAACTAAAATAAAAAAGGAGGGAAGATTTTTTTGCGTAAAGAAAACGATAAAGTAAAAATCATTCCATTAGGTGGTCTAGGTGAAATAGGAAAGAATCTTACAGTAATAGAGTATAACAATGACATAATAGTAATTGATTGTGGCCTGAAGTTTCCGGATGAAGAAATGTTAGGTATAGATATAGTTATACCAGATATTACCTACTTAAAAAAGAACATTGATAGAGTAAGAGGTATATTTTTAACTCATGGGCATGAGGATCACATAGGAGCATTACCTTATGTGTTAAAAGAAATTAATGTTCCGGTGTACGGTACGAAGTTAACTCTTGGAATTGTTGAGAGTAAGTTAAGGGAACATAACTTAAATAATGTAGTAAAATTAAAGTGTGTAAAAGCAGGGGATGTAATTAAATTGGATAGTATGTCTGTGGAATTCATAAGAACTAGCCACAGCATAGCTGATTCAACTGCCCTTGCAATACATACTCCTGTTGGTATTATATTTCATACTGGTGATTTTAAAGTGGATTATACACCTATTGATGGAAGCGTAATTGATTTTGCTAGGCTTGCAGAACTAGGTAAAAAAGGTGTAATTCTTATGTTAGCAGATAGTACTAACGTAGAAAGACCGGGATATACTATGTCTGAAAGTACTGTGGGAAAAACTTTTCAAAAGTTTTTTTCACTTGCAAAAAGTAGAATAATAGTAGCTACATTTGCCTCTAATATTCATAGAATACAACAGGTAATTACTGCTGCTGAAAAATATGACAGGAAAGTTGCAATTTCTGGGAGAAGTATGGAAAATATAATGGAGGTAGCTACCAATTTAGGATATATAGATATTAAAAAGAATACTCTTATTAATATAGATAATATAAATAGATATCCTGGTAATAGAGTAGTTATAATAACTACTGGAAGTCAGGGCGAACCTATGTCGGCTCTTTCCAGAATGGCAGCTTCCGAACACAAGAAAGTAAGTATTATTCCAGGAGATACTATAATAATTTCTGCAAATCCTATACCTGGAAATGAAAAATTAGTTTCTGGAGTTATAAATCAGTTATTTAAAAAGGGAGCAGAGGTAATATATGAAGCACTGGCAGATGTGCATGTCTCAGGTCATGCCTGTCAGGAAGAATTAAAATTAATCCATACTCTGGTAAAACCTAAGTTTTTTATGCCGGTACATGGAGAATACAGGCATTTGAAGCAGCATAAAGATCTTGCCATGAGCTTAGGAATGCCTTCAAATAATGTAATCATAGCAGATAATGGAGATGTAATAGAAGTTTCCAAAGACTCTATAAGGAAAACTGGTACAGTAGTATCAGGACAGATATTTGTAGATGGACTTGGAGTAGGAGATGTAGGAAATATAGTTTTAAGAGACCGAAGGCATCTTTCACAAGACGGTATACTTACAGTAGTAATTACCATTGAAAAACAAACTGGAACTGTTATTGCTGGGCCTGATATAATATCCAGAGGATTTGTATATGTAAGGGAATCGGAAGATTTAATGGAAGAAGCAAAGGAACTTGTTCGAGGAGCACTAAATGAATGTCAGGAGAAACATATTACTGAATGGGCAAGCATAAAATCAAATGTAAAAGAAGTCCTCAGATCATTCTTATACGAAAAGACAAAGAGAAAGCCAATGATATTACCTATAATTATGGAAATATGATGTTTGGAAATATTGCCTAGGGAGGATGGTTCAAATGAGTATATATGATAAAGCAGGTGAGCTTGCAGAAGAGTTTAAAAACTGTGAAGAAGTGACTACATTAAGAGAGGCAAGTAAGGAAATAGAAAAAAGTGAAGCAAATAGAAAAATGCTAGAAGACTTTAGAAAAATACAGATGGAGGTTTATTCAGAGAAAATGCAAAATGGAGAGGTATCTGAGGAAACCAAACAAAAATTTAAAAATATAGGTTCAGTAGTATCTATGAATCCCTCTGTAAATAAGTATATACAAGCAGAGCAAAGATTCAGCATTACGTGGCAGCATATATTAAAAATATTAAATGATGCCATAGGAATAGATTTTTCTTTTGGGGCAGGTAAAAATAAAAAATAGTTTTTATGTGAAAACCATTAGAATGATGTTTAGAAAGTTGACTTTTTAACACTATGATATTAAAATAAATATGTTAACTTTAATTGGATACAGGGAAGTATCCAATTTTTTTGAGTATTTATCCAGGATTTTAATATATTTAGTCGGTTTAGGTATAAAATTGGAGGAGTAATAATGAATTTGTTTACAAGAAATGATATAAGAAATGTGGCAATAATCGCCCATGTCGACCATGGTAAGACCACATTGGTAGATGCATTATTAAGACAAAGCAATATATTTAGAGCAAATGAAAAAGTTGAGGAAAGAGTCATGGACTCGAATGATCTTGAAAGGGAAAGAGGTATTACTATACTATCAAAGAATACTTCTGTAATGCATAAAGGGATTAAAATAAATATAGTAGATACACCAGGCCATGCAGATTTTGGTGGAGAAGTAGAGCGTGTACTTGAAATGGTAGATAGTGTTTTATTATTAGTAGATGCCTATGAAGGACCTATGCCTCAGACAAAATTTGTTCTAAAAAAAGCATTGGAATTAAAACTAAAACCAATAGTTGTTATAAATAAAATAGATAAGAAAGATGCAAGACCTTCTGAGGTATTGGATGAGGTTTTTGATTTGTTTATAGAGTTAGGTGCTAATGATGATCAGCTTGACTTTCCTGTAGTTTATTGTTCTGCAAAAGCAGGTTTTGCTAAAAAAGAAGTAGAAGATGAATCAGATAACATGGAACCTTTATTTGATGCAATAATAAAGAATGTTGCTGCACCTCAGGGATATTTAGATATGCCACTTCAAATGTTAGTTACAACTATAGACCACAATGAATATGTAGGTAGAATAGGTGTAGGAAAAATAACAAGAGGAAGCATAAAGAAAAATGAGCAAGTTGCGCTTATAAGAAAAGGAAATAAGATAGAGAATGTAAAAGTGTCTAATCTCTACGTTTATGATGGACTTAAAAAGAAGGAAGTAGATGAAGCAAAACTTGGTGATATAGTTGCAGTATCAGGTATTCCTGATATAAATATAGGTGAAACTATAGCAGATGCTTCAAAACCAGAAGCTCTTCCTTTTGTAGATATAGATGAACCTACACTAAGCATGAATTTTATGGTAAATGATTCACCTTTTGCAGGAAGAGAAGGAGATTTTGTAACTTCAAGACATTTAAGAGATAGACTTGCAAAGGAACTTGAAACTAATGTAGCCCTTAAAGTGGAAGAAACTGATTCAGCAGATTGTTTTAAAGTAAGCGGTAGGGGAGAACTTCATCTTTCAGTTTTAATAGAGACTATGAGAAGAGAAGGTTATGAATTCCAGGTTTCAAAGCCAACAGTTATATTTAAAGAAGAAAATGGAAAAAAATTAGAACCTATTGAATATTTGATTATAGACGTACCTGAAGAATTTATGGGAGTTGTTATGGAAAAGCTCGGACCTAGAAAAGCTGATATGGTAAATATGACGTCAGCAGTTAATGGATATACAAGATTGGAATTTAAAATACCAGCTAGAGGACTTATTGGATTCAGAAATGAATTTATGACAGATACCAAGGGAAATGGAATAATGAATCATGTATTGGACGGTTATGAAGAGTACAAGGGTGATATACCAGGAAGAACAAGGGGATCACTTGTAGTATTTGACCCAGGTGTTTCTATAACTTATGGCCTTTTTAATGCTCAAGAAAGAGGGACACTTTTTATAGAACCAGGAGTAGAAGTATACGAGGGAATGATAGCTGGTGAATGTTCAAGAGCTGATGATATAGAAGTAAATGTATGCAAAAAGAAGCATTTGACAAATACAAGAACTTCAGGTGCAGATGATGCATTAAAATTAATTCCTGTAAACAAAATGAGTCTTGAAAAATCTTTGGAATTTATAGCATCAGATGAATTGGTAGAAATTACTCCTAAAAACATAAGAATGAGAAAGAGAATATTGAATACAGATCTTAGAAAAAAGGCTGCCAGGAGAAAGTAATAAAAGTTTTTACAGTTAAGAAGAACTATTTAAAGTTCTTTTGGAGGGAAAAATGAGCGGTGTTGCGTATGAATACATGGAAAATTATATAAAATCATTGATAGGAGAACATGATGGCATACTAAAAGAAATGGAAGAGTACGCTAGGTTAAATTCTGTTCCCATAGTTCATAAGGAAGTGGGAAGATTTTTAGAACTTATGATAACTGTGAAAAAGCCCCTAAAAATTTTGGAGCTTGGAACGGCTATTGGGTACTCATCTATTCTCATGAGCTTAAGTTCTCATAAAAAAAGTCATATAACAACTGTTGAAAGAGATAGACACATGATAGAAATTGCCAGGGAAAATATAGAGAAATATCAATTTGAGCAGCACATCGACATTATAGAAGGAGATTGCTTGGAAGTACTTAAAAGTATGCAGGAACAATATGATTTTATATTTATGGATGCAGCCAAGGCACACTATAATCATTTTTTACCTTATTGTTTAAAACTTTTAAATGAAGAAGGTATAATAGTAGCAGACAATGCACTATTTAGAGGAATGATTGCTTCAGATGAGTTGGTAAAGAAAAGAAAGATAACTATAGTAAAGAGAATGAGAGAATATCTGAAGATGGTATCTGACCACGATAAATTTATAACATCAATTATACCTATGGGAGATGGCATAGCTGTTACGGTGAGGAGGAATTAGGATGAAAAAACCAGAGCTTCTAGCGCCAGCTGGCAATCTTGAAAAGCTTAAAACAGCTATAAATTTTGGTGCTGATGCAGTTTATCTTGGAGGCAGCAAGCTGAATTTAAGGGCTTTTGCAGATAATTTTACAGATGATGAATTAAAAGTGGGAATAAAATATGCCCACAAAAGATGTAAAAAGGTATTTGTAACTGTAAATGTGTTCCCACATAATGAAGATTTAGTGGGAATGGAAGATTACTTAAAAAAATTATATAAACTAGGTGCAGATGCAATACTTGTATCAGATCCAGGAATAATAATGACTGCAAAAGAAGTTGTTCCCAATTTAGAACTTCACTTAAGTACTCAAGCCAATAATGTGAATTGGAAATCAGCTATATTTTGGCACAACCAAGGAGTAAAGAGAATAGTACTTGCAAGAGAATTATCACTTAAAGAAATAAGTGAAATACGATCCCATTTACCAGAAAGCTGTGAAATAGAGGCTTTTGTCCATGGTGCAATGTGTATGTCCTATTCCGGTAGATGTGTACTTTCAAATTACATGACGGGAAGAGATGCCAATAGAGGTCAGTGTGCCCAACCTTGCAGATATAAATATTATTTGATGGAAGAAAAAAGGCAGGGGGAATACTTCCCAGTATTTGAAGATGATAGAGGAGCTTATATATTAAACTCTAAGGATTTATGCATGATAGAACATATTCCCGAACTAGTTAAAAGTGGTATAAATTCTTTTAAGATAGAAGGGAGAATGAAGAGTTCTTATTATGTGGCTACTGTAGTAAAAGCCTATAGAAGGGCAATAGATGCCTACTTTGAAAATCCGGATTTCTATGAATTTAAAAAAGTATGGCTGGATGATTTGATGAAGGTAAGTCATAGAGTATACTATACAGGATTTTATTTTGGGAATCCAGGCAAACAAATATATGAAACCTCTTCTTATATAAGAAATTATGATATAGTAGGAATAGTGAAAGATTATGATAATACTGCAGAAAGGGTAGTTATAGAACAGAGAAATAAGGTTTTTGATGGAGATGAAGTAGAAGTACTTAGGCCTAAAGGGGATGGCTTTTGTGTACGACTTTGTGATATGAGAAATGAAGAGGGAGAAAAAATAGAATCGGCACCTGTGGCTCAAATGATATTTACAGCTAAAATAAACAATAAAATGAAAAAAGGAGATATGCTCCTAAAAGCAAAGAATGATAAATAAAAAATAATATGGTAAAAATTATAGTATTATGAATAAAACACCTTATTTTGGACAAAATTTTAGTCTAGATGAGGTGTTTTTTATGTTCGAGATTAATAGAAATGTAATTAAAAAAAGACAGTGTTTTTTATTTATAGTAATTATTTTAATATTTTCAGTATTGTATTTTAAAATAATAAAGGTTCAATATTTTGGAGGTAACAAATTAAGTGTAATGGCAGATTCTCAGTATTCCTACAAAGAAGATCTAACAGATGCCAATTACAAATTATTTGATTCTTATGGAAAACAGCTTATGAGTTACAATAAAAAATATTATGTGGTAATATTGCCGGAAGTGTTTTTAAAAGATAATCAAAACGCAAATTCAGAGAAAGTTTTGACACTTGTATACACTCTTAGAAATTATAATAGTAGCTATGATTTATCTAAAATAGCTGCCCTAAATAGCAGTCAAAAAGTATACTATGAGATTGACGCGAGTACATATAACAAACTAAAAGATATAAAGGGAGTAAATGGATTTTATACCTATATATATTCCCCATTAAATAGGAGTGGAGTGTGGAGTATAGAAAATTTACTTGAAAATCCTAGAAGGACCCAGGACAATAAGATGAAATCTGGGAGTTCTTTAGAAATGCAGATATACAATAAAACTAAGAACAACGAAAAGTCCCAGGTAGTATTTGAAAGAGATATAAATGGAAATATAATAGGGAAAAAGACTAATTTACCTAAAAATAATGTAAACGTCAGGTTGACTGTAGATAAAGATATAGAAGATAAAATAAAAGAAGTGTTAAATAGTAGTGAAAATAAAAACTATGGTCAGATTGGTGTAGTTTTAATGGAAGCAAATACAGGCAAGATAAAAGCCCTGGTGCAAAAAGATGATAGCAAGCCAAATGTAAATTTAGGGGTTTCTACTAACCATGGATTTTTTCCTGGATCTATATTTAAAGTTATAGTAGAAGAAGCAGGACTTGATAAGAATATTATAAGTGTAAATGATAAATTTACCTGTAGAGGACTTTATGAGGAAAAAAATGAATCACATCATGGTACTTTAACTCCCAAGGAAGCACTTACACTGTCATGTAATGATATATTTTCCCAAATAGGAAATAAAGTAGGATTTAACAATTTTTATGATAATGCAAAGTCTCAAGGATTGTTTCAAAAAGTATTGAATTTAGATAGTGAAAAGGAGGGTCGATTTGAAGTAAAAAACCCAAGTTATAGTAATGGCAGTCTGGGACTTGCAGCTATAGGGCAAAATATCAGAATAACTCCACTAGAAGCTATAAGTATATCTAATACAGTTATAAATGATGGAATATATGTTAAACCGTACATAGTAGATGCTTATGTAAATGATAAAAATAAAATTATAGAAGAAATCAATACTACAAGTAGTTCTGTAATTGAGAAATCTACGGCAGAGGAAATGAAGAAGCAGATGATAAATGTAGTTGATATGGGTACAGCAAAATCAGCTTATATAAATGACATGGAAGTAGGAGGAAAGACTGGAAGCACACAGAGAGTGGAACTTACTGGCAACGGCAAAACTGCACAGGAACATTCAGATGGGTGGTTTTCAGGTTTTTTTAAAGCAAATGGGAAATATTATTCAATGGTAGTTTTTGTTCAGGATATAAATAAAGACAGCCAAAGTGGAGGAAATACCGCAGTTCCTATTTTCAAAAATATAATTTTAAAAGTAAAGCAGTATTTAAAGTGAAATTAAATAAATTTATTTATGTATGCACTTTTTTAAAATATATTCATAGTATATTAATAAGCACTGTTAGGAGGAGCAACAAGTGTTTTTAACAAATTGCTTATTAGATATTCTGGGGAATGTAGTATTTATGACGGCTTACGTTACAAATAGTAGTTCATTTCCACAACCTTTAAGTGATGAAGAGGAAAAATATTATCTCAAAAAATTAGAACAGGGAGATTTGCTTGCTAAGAGCATTTTGGTAGAGAGAAATTTAAGACTAGTAGCACATATTGTAAAAAAATATTCATATCCTAGTAAAGAAGTAGATGAGCTAATTTCCATTGGCACTGTTGGGCTTATTAAAGCAATAGATTCTTTTGACATGTCTAAGGGAACTAGGTTGGCAACATATGCAGCAAAGTGTATAGAAAATGAGATATTGATGCTTATAAGAAATAATAAAAAAATTAAAAATGAAGTATACTTGGAAGATCCCATAGGTGTTGATAAAGAAGGTAATGAAATATCTCTTATGGATGTTCTCAGTAGTGATGAGAGTTCTATAATTGAGATTGTAGAACAAAAATTACAGGTAAAGAAATTATATTCTAAAATAAACACTTGTTTATCTGAAAGAGAAAAAAGTGTTGTGGAAATGCGATATGGCCTCTTAGAGGGAAAACCAAGGACTCAAAGAGAGATAGCTAAGCTACTAGGGATATCAAGATCTTATGTATCAAGAATCGAAAAAAAAGCTTTAAAAAAATTGTACAAAGAATTGAATTACGGGACAGGATAATTTTAGAGTAAATTAAGAGAATAAAGGTTTTAATAAATTCCATTATGTATTTTTATACGATTTTATGTAAATGCGTGTGGAATTTATTTTATTTTTTTGATAAATTATAAATAAGTTTAGATAAAAGTAAAATTGTTTATAAAAAAATAGTTATAAATGACGAATATAATAAGGTGTACTTTTTAATTTTTTATTTGAAATTTTATTCCATAAAATAATTAGTGAAAAACATACATGGATGAGAGAGGGGAGCTTAAATTGTTAGCACTAAAAAATTTATTAGAAATAACTATTAAACAAAATGCATCAGATTTGCACCTTACTGTAGGTATACCTCCTGTAATAAGGGTAAACGGGGAACTTAAAGTACTTGGCAATCAAAAACTACAGCCAGCAGATACTGAAAGATTTAGTAAAGAAATATTAGATAAAGATTATGATAAATATATGAAAATTGGAGAAATTGACGTATCATTTTCTGTAGCTGGACTTGGTAGATTTAGAGTAAATATTTTTAAGCAAAGGGGAAGTAATGCCATTGCAGTAAGGGTTGTAGGATTGAAAATACCCACTTTAAATGAACTTAAATTTCCACAAGTAATAAAAAATCTTTTAGCGTATAAAAGAGGATTGATTTTGGTAACAGGACCTACAGGTTGTGGAAAAAGTACAACTTTAGCAGCTATGATAAATGAAATAAATTGTACAAGAGGTGCACATATAATAACTTTAGAAGATCCTATAGAATATCTACATAAACATAATAAATCTATAATAAATCAAAGGGAGATAGGCAAGGATTCTTTGAGTTATGCTAATGCTTTAAAATCAGTGCTTAGAGAAGATCCAGATGTAATTTTAGTGGGAGAAATGAGAGATCTTGAAACCATATCTGTTGTACTTACGGCTTCTGAAACTGGACACCTTGTATTTTCAACGTTACATACCATAGGAGCAGCTAAAACTATAGATAGAATTGTAGATGTATTTCCCCCTCACCAACAGCAGCAGATAAAAATACAATTAGCAGCAGTTTTAAGAGGAATAGTATCCCAGCAACTTATACATAGAGAAGATGGTAACGGAAGAATAGCAGCAGTTGAGACTATGATTGCAACTCCTGCTATTAAAAATATGATAAGGGAAGGGAAAACCTATCAAATAGAATCTTCAATGCAAACCGGATCAAAGTATGGTATGAAAACAATGGATATAGCACTGGTGGAACTTTATAAAAAAGGATTAATATCTTACGAATCTGCCATTGCCTATGCTTGTGATACAAATATAATAACTAAAATAATTTCCTTATAAAGAAGTTATCCGATGGCTACCTACTGTAACACTCCCACTTTTATCAAAGTGGGAGATACTAGAACTCTTGAGTTTTAGCGATTTAGAGTTCTTATGCTGTGCATAACAGTAGCTGCGCCCCTGGATAATTCAGCTAAACTTAGCCGAAGAAACAAAACTTTAAAGAGAAAGCGATTCACTTTAAAGCAAAGATTTAACTTCTTTGCCTTTTCGGCTAAGTAAAATTCATTGATGTAAAAAAGTGGGATTTTTTAGTACTGCTTTTTTACATAACTAAAATATTTTGATTAATTATTATAATTACTATAGTAATTAAATTTTATTTGTGCTAAAATAACCTTGAATTAGGGGGGGATTAAATTGAGCATTTTTAAGGAATTAATTCATAATACCTCTCGTGTTTTAACTTATACAGTTTATATAATATCTATTTATTATTTGCTTATATCAATTTTTGGCATATGGAGAAAAAAAGATATTGGAGAGGTAAAACCAGAAAAAAGCTTTGCGTTAGTTGTTGCAGCTCATAATGAAGAAGTTGTAATTGATGGCATTATAGAAAGTTTAAAAAAACTTGATTATCCTAAGGCATTGTATGACATTTTTGTAATTGCAGATAATTGTACAGATAAAACTGCATTAAAGGCTAGAAGAAAAGGTGCCATTGTGTATGAAAGATTTACCGAAGGAAAAAGAGGTAAAGGTTATGCACTAGAGTGGATGTTTGATAAAATCTTTAAAATGAAAAAAAAATATGATGTTGTTGCTATATTTGATGCTGATAATTTGGTTAATAGAAATTTCTTAAAAGAGATGAATAGGCAGATTTGTAAAGGTTATAAAGTTGTTCAAGGTTATTTGGATAGTAAAAACCCTCATGATACATGGATTACTGGAAGTTATTCTATAGCATTTTGGACTTGTAACAGGATGTTTCAACTAGCTAGAAGTAATTTAGGTCTGTCAACTCAACTTGGTGGAACTGGTTTTTGTATAGATACAGATGTTTTAAAAAAATTAGGTTGGGGTGCTACATGTCTTACGGAAGATTTGGAGTTTACATGTAAATTGGTATTACATGGTTATAAGGTAGGATGGGCTCATGATGCCATAATATATGATGAAAAACCACTTACGCTTTTACAATCTTGGAAACAGAGAAAAAGGTGGATGCAGGGATTTGCAGATGTGTCTAGTAGATATTTTTTTAAACTCTTGAAAAAATCAATAAAAAATTGTAATTTTGTACTTCTTGATTGTGCACTTTATAGTATTCAACCTATAGTAACTGTTCTTATAGGAATTTCTGGTATAAGTGGTATAATTCAATATTTTATGAAGACGTATAATTTAATATCTAATTTCAATACAGTTGTATATTCTATAAATTTTGATTTGTTTACGATTATAGCGATACTATTTTCTATATTGCAATTTGTATATATTCCTTTTGTACTTATTTTAGAAAAAAAATTAGATCTTAGGATATTTGAGTATTACATAATGTATCCTCTATATGCTATAACATGGTTTCCAATTTCCCTTCAAGGAATTATATGCAAAAATAATAAAGAATGGAATCATACTATTCACAGTAGAAGTGTAAAAATAAAGGATTTAGAAAAAGCTAATTAAATAAATTTTTATTGGGGAAAAGACTGTAAGTCTTTTCCTTTTATTAGAATATATTTGAACAGGATTTATTCCCAAATTAATTTAATATTGTTTAACTTAATTTGAGTTTTTATTAAAATGTGATAAAATATAAGAGGAAAATTAGACTTTTTGTTGAATATATATTTTGGATGTGTATTTCCTATAGTTTTATTTATCCGATGACTACCTGCTCATACTCTAATATGTGATAAGATTTTATATTTATAACAAAAATTGTGTAAATAAGAGCTTTACTTCGTGAAAGTGAAGAGCAGTTGCGTACATGGATAACGTCTTCTAAGATTCAAAAAGTTGAATCTAGGAATTATGTTTATGCAAAGGAGGGAAAAATACTTTAATGAATGAGTATATAATTGGCATAGATATAGGTTCGTCCAATATATGTGCTGCTGCTGGAAAAGTGGACAAACATGCTGGAGTACAGATAATGGGTATAACTTCTTCAAATTGTACGGGAGTAAAAAGAGGAATAATTGTAGATATAGATAATACCTCAGAATCTATAAAAAAATGTATAAATTCTCTGGAAAGAATGCTTGATACTAAAATATCAGAAGCATATATATCTTTACCAGGAGGAATAAGTGAGATCATTTGGAATAAAGGTGTAGTTGCCGTATCCTCAGAAGATCGTGAAATAAAACAGAATGATGTAAAAAGAGTTTTAAAGGCATCTAAGATTATTACAGTTCCAAATGATAAAGAAATAATAGGGGTAATACCTGAGCAATACATAATTGATGGTTATGATAAAATAAAAGATCCCATAGGTATGAGCGGATTAAGATTGGAAGTAGATTCACAAATAATATTGGCTCAATCAACAGTCGTAAATAATATTTTTAAAAGTATAAATAAAGCAGGAATAAAAGTTTTAGGAGTAGTATTTCAACCCATAGCTATATCTGAAGTAGTATTAAAAGAAGATGAAATTCAACGTGGAGTAGCCTTGGTGGATGCAGGAGCGGATTCTATAAATATTTATATTTATGAGGGTGGAAATCTAAGGAGTATAAGTACTATAGGCTTAGGTGGAAATATAATAACAAATGATATTGCAGTTTGCTTAAAACTTTCTGTTTCAGAGGCAGAAAAACTCAAAATAAAATATGGAAGTGTTGAAAAAAATCATGATGAAGAAAACTTTAATATAGAAGTCAATGCTGATTATAATAATAAAGTAAAAGTTGATTATGATATTTTAGTTCAAATTATACAAGCTAGGGTGGAAGAATTGTTTTCTATAATAGATAAGGAGATAAGGAATTCTGAGTATTATGATAAACTCTCTGGTGTAGTTATGGTAGGAGGCGGAATGGCTGCTATAAGCGGAATAGAAAAACTTGGTGAAAATGTGTTGAAGAAACTTGTAAGAATTGGCATACCAAAATACATAGGAGCGGCCAGTCCTATGTATGCTACAGCAGTTGGGGTGGTAAAGGATGTTTCAAATTCAATCAAGGTTAGTAATACAACATTGACGGATCCAATTAAAAATAAAGATATATGTGATTATGAGGAAATAGATCAAAAAGAAAAAACAAGTAAAAAGGATAAAAGTAGTAGTTTTGTATCAAAAATGAAAGAATTCTTTACAGATTTTTTTTAATAAAGGAGGCAGGGTATTGTGTTAGATTTTGATGTTGATGTTCAAGAATTTGCGCAGATAAAAGTAATAGGATGCGGCGGCGGCGGAAACAATGCCGTAAACAGAATGATAAAAGAAGGACTAAAAAATGTTGAATTTATAGCTATAAATACAGACAAGCAAGCATTAATGCTTTCACAAGCATCACAAAAAATACAAATAGGTGATAAGCTTACTAAAGGGCTTGGTGCAGGGGCAAATCCTGAAATAGGACAAAAAGCTGCAGAGGAAAATAAGGATGAAATATCCCAAGCTATAAAAGGTGCGGACATGGTGTTTATTACAGCAGGTATGGGTGGTGGAACTGGCACAGGAGCAGCTCCTATAATTGCAGAAATTGCAAAATCAATGGGTATACTTACTGTGGGGGTAGTTACTAAGCCTTTCCCTTTTGAAGGAAGAAAGAGGATGCTTCATGCAGAAATGGGAATAAAGAATTTGAAGGATAAAGTTGATACTTTGGTTACAATACCAAATGAAAGGCTACTTTCTGTGGTAGATAAAAAGACAACTTTAATGGAATCCTTTAAATTTGCAGATGATGTATTAAGACAAGGTGTTCAGGGTATCTCAGATTTAATTACTATACCTGGACTTGTTAATTTGGATTTCGCAGATGTAAGGACAATTATGATAGACAAAGGTCTTGCACATATGGGTGTAGGTAAGGGAAATGGTGATAATAGGGCACAGGATGCAGCAAAACAAGCAATATCAAGTCCACTTCTTGAAACTTCCATAGTAGGAGCTACTGGGGTACTTTTAAATATAACAGGTGGACAAGACCTAGGACTTTTAGAAATAAATGAAGCTGCAGAGATAGTTCAAGATGCAGCAGATCCTGATGCGAACATAATATTTGGAGCTGTTATAGATGAGGAAATAAAAGATGAAATAAGAATTACTGTAATAGCTACAGGATTTGAAACGGAAAAGGATGAAATTAAGAGGGATATAAAATCCGATGTCAAATCTTCAAGGCGAAGTATGATGAATAACAAAGATGAGGCAGCAGCTGCTGTGGAATATGAGAAAATTGATGAAAATAATCTGGAAGTACCTGCTTTTCTAAGGAGACAGAGGAAGTAGAAAAAAGGGGCTGTTGCACTAATTAATTAGTGTGTCAGTCCTTTTAACACGTATACAGATTTTTAAGCATCAGGTGGAGTTAAAACTCCACCTGATGCTTAAAAATCTGTTTATCTATAAAAGGAACTGTTCAAAGCAATCTAAAAAATTACTATTGCAACAGCTCCTTTTTATTATCTAGCTTTACATAATTTATTTCAATTCAAGTGATTCTAAATAGTACTAAAAATAAATTTTCTGGCATAATATAGAAAATAAAAATATTGTATATCATTAAAAAATGACAAAATTTTGAAATACATAAGTATATAATAAGAGTAAATACAAAGTTGGAGGTGAGTTTACAATTGGTAGTATATGCAGACTTGCTAATTTTAATAAATTTTATAGTAAACTTTTTTTTATTGTATATTACAGGAAAGACTCTTAAATTAAAAGTAAAACTTAAATTTATGTTTTTAGCTGCGGCCATAGGAAGTGCTTATACGATTACATTAATTTATCCAATCTTAAATGTATTTTCTGCTTTTTATTTTAAAATTTTGGTAGCAGCTATACTAATTTATATCTCTTTCGGTAATAGAGGATTTATATGTAATTTTAAAATTTCAGCTGTATTTATCCTATATTCAATGGTGCTGGCAGGTATTTGCATGTTTATAGAATATAGCAACTGCTCCTATACAGGAGATTATATGATAATTAATTTCCCTTATGAGTGGCTTTTTATTTCTCTCATGGTGTTGTACATAACAATTGATAGGTTAGTAATTTATGTAAAGGATAGAAACAAGGTGTTTACACTAATTTATGATGTAGATATTGTATTTAGAAACAAAAGCAAGACCGTAAGGGCTTTTTTAGATACCGGGAATGAGCTCAGGGAGCCGGCTACCAATTTGCCAGTAGTTATAGTTGAAAAATCTGTATTCGAAAATGTAAATCTAGAAGGAATGGATAAGTTTTATATACCTTATAGAGTTATAAATGGCAAGTGTGGCAAGCTTCAGGGATTTAAACCAGATGTGGTAAAAATAAACTTTGGTCAAGAGATCAAGTATAGAGAAGTTATAATTGCTATTTGTAAGGATAAATTGAGTAAATTTGACGATTATCATGCGCTTCTTTCTAGGGGAGTGATATAGAGGTATGTATTTATGTAAAAGAAAATTAAAATTATGGAGGCTATGATTATGCTTAAGTTGAAAATATTGTTAAACAGAATACTTACAAAATTTAAATTTGCAATAAAGAACTTATATTATATAGGAGGAAGTGATGTACTACCACCGCCATTGAGCAAAAAAGAAGAAGAGGATTTAGTTTTGAAGTTAGTTTCTGGGGATGAGAAGGTAAGGTCCATTCTTATAGAAAGAAATTTAAGACTGGTAGTTTATATAGCTAGAAAATTTGAAAATACGGGAGTAAATGTGGAAGATTTAGTATCGGTAGGCACTATAGGACTTATAAAAGCAGTAAATACATTTAATCCTGAAAAAAAAATAAAATTAGCTACTTATGCTTCTAGATGCATAGAAAATGAAATACTTATGTATCTGAGAAGAAATAGTAAAATAAAGGCAGAAATTTCTTTTTATGAACCACTTAATATAGATTGGGATGGAAATGAACTACTACTTTCTGATATTTTAGGAACGGATAATGATGTAGTTTATAATTTTATAGAAGATGAGGTAGATAAGCAGCTTCTAATGCTAGCTATGAAAAAATTAAGTGACAGGGAAAAGGAGATAGTTAATCTAAGGTTTGGATTAAATGGCAAAAGTGAAAAAACTCAGAAAGAAGTTGCAGATTTACTTGGAATATCGCAATCTTATATATCAAGGCTTGAAAAGAGAATAATAAAGAGACTTAGAAAAGAAATAAATAAAATGTTATAGGGTTGTCTTTAGTATAAAATTCAGCTTCTTAGTAAATACTTAAAATGCTATATATTCTAAAGGGGCTGATTACATGATAATTAATAAAGTAGAAATTTGTGGCGTAAATACATCAAAATTGCCAGTTCTGAAGGGAAAAGAAATGAAAGAGCTTTTAATAAAAATGCATCAGGGAGATAATGAATCCAGAGAAAAGTTCATAAAAGGTAATTTACGATTGGTGTTAAGTGTAATACAGAGATTTAATAACAGGGGAGAAAATGTAGATGATCTATTTCAAGTAGGATGTATAGGGCTTATAAAAGCCATTGACAACTTTGATTTAAGTCAAAATGTTAAATTTTCAACTTATGCAGTACCTATGATTATAGGGGAAATAAGAAGATACTTAAGGGATAATAATTCTATAAGGGTAAGCAGATCTCTCAGAGATATTGCTTATAAAGCACTTCAAGTTAGAGATAAATTAATAAGGGAAAACAATAAAGAACCAACTATATCACAAATAGCTGAGAAACTAAATATACCAAGAGAGGAAGTAGTATTTGCACTAGATGCAATTCAGGATCCAGTTTCCCTGTTTGAACCCATATATCACGATGGCGGTGATGCAATTTATGTAATGGATCAAATAAGCGATACTAAGAATAGGGATGAAAACTGGCTGGAAAATATATCAATAAAGGAGGCTATGAAGAAATTGAATGATAGGGAAAAATTGATACTCAATTTGAGATTTTTTGATGGGAGAACTCAGATGGAAGTAGCGGATGAAATAGGTATATCACAGGCTCAGGTATCTAGGCTGGAGAAAACTGCTTTAAGGCATATGAGAAAATATATATAAATAGATATAATACTTAATTTATAATAGTTAGAAACTCAACTTTCGCACATACGAGATTTTGATTTAATATAAAAATAATACGAAGCAACTTTTTTTGAGAGGACAGAGGACAATTGACAGAGGACAGTGAAGGAAGATTTTTCTCCGCTACACTACGAAAAATTTTTAATTTAAAAGAAACTCATGTTTTTTGTTTCTAATTTCTAAGAAGTATTTTCTGAGCAAGCAATTATCTGAAAATCACAGATTTTAGAGCCTGCTTAAGAGATGTTTTGCATTAGCAAAACAAGCTTAAAAATAAATTAGTTTTCTGACGTAAGGAGGAAAACTCACCTTCATTGTCCTCTGTCCTCTGTCAATTGTACTTTTGAAAAAGTTGTGTCACAATTTTTTTAAACTGCGAAAGTTAAATTAGGAAATAATTAAAAATGGGGGTGATGTACATAAATGGAGTTAAAAGGAGATTTATTTTCTTTAACTAATCTAAGGAATATGGAAATAATAGATATAAATACTGGTGCAAAATTGGGATTTATAAAAGATCTAAAGATAAATTGTGAAGAGCATAGGATAGTGTCAATTATTTTACCATCTCAAATTTTTAAAATATCCTTGTTCGGAAAAAATGAGAATTTAGAAATACCTTGGGATAATGTAAAAAAAATAGGAGTGGATGTAATTTTAGTTGATGGGAAAAATCTTGTAGAGGAGTAGAAGTTTCCACAAAATAAGTGTATAATCACATTATATATAATATCTTATATAAAGGACGTGAATTAAAGTGAAATGCCCTTATTGTGGATACAATGAAACTAAAGTAGTGGATTCTAGATCCACAGATGATAATATGGCCATAAGAAGAAGAAGAGAATGTTTAAGGTGTAATAAGAGATATACCACTTATGAAAAAATTGAGAATGTACCTGTTTTAGTTGTAAAGAAGAACATGAATAGGGAATATTTTGATAGGACAAAAATCTTAAATGGATTGATAAAAGCCTGTGAAAAACGTCCTGTTTCAAGAAAACAAATTGAAAATATAACCGATGAAGTAGAGAAAAAAATAAATAACAATATGATTATGGAAATAAGTTCCTCGGAAATAGGAGAAATTATCATGGAAAATTTAAAAAAAGTGGATGAAGTATCTTATGTCAGGTTTGCGTCTGTTTACAGGCAATTTAAAGATATAAATACTTTTATGCAGGAAATAAAAAATCTTATTTCAAATAAATAAATGGTGTGCTTAAAGGCATACCATTTATTTATGTTAAATTAAAGTTAAAAAATATTTGTAATCCCATTAATTAAAAAAACAATGTTAAAATATATTTAAGATAATTTTAAATATGTGTTTAATTTTCAAATTATATTTGTATTAATAAAATCAATTCTGGATGGAGGATCGATATGGAAAAAATTACAGTAGAAGGATATGAATTTATAAGAATAGATTTGCCAGGCGCAGAAGCAATATTTTCAACAGCTAAAAATAATTTGAGCTTTAATAAATGTACAGATTCTGGAAAGAAAAATATTGAAAATTTAAAAAAATGGTTTAATTTAAAAGCTGTAGGATATTTGAACCAAGTTCATGGGTGTGAGAGCATAGTTTATAGGGGCAAAGACGAAGAAAATGCAGATGGAATAATTACAAATGAATCCAACACAGCTGTAGGAGTTTTTAATGCAGATTGTATACCAATACTTTTATATGATAAGAAAACTAAAATTATAGCAGCAGTTCACAGTGGATGGAAAGGTACTTTAGATTGTATTCTTTCTAAAACCATTGAAAAACTTGAAAGGGATTTCAAAAGTAAATCTAAAGATATAATAGTATGTGTAGGACCACATATTCACAGCTGCTGTTATGAAGTTGGGGAAGAAGTAAAGGATAAATTCAAAAACTCTGATTTTTATAGATTTAAGGATATATTTAGGGGTAGAAATCTTGATTTAAAAAAATGTATGTTGTATCAACTGCAGGACAGAGACATAGAAAGTGAAAATATAAAATATTTAGATATATGTACCTATTGCAATACTGAATATGCAATGTATTCTTATAGAAAAAATAAAGATTATGGAAGAATGTTTTCATTTATTTATCTAAAATAGAGGTGGTGAATATTATGTTACAAGAAAAGATATTGATAGTGGATGATGAAGAACATATCTGTGAACTTATAAAATTTAATCTTGAGAAAAATGGATATAAGACTATTGTGGCAGGAAATGGAATAGATGCACTGAAAATTGTAAGGAAAGAGATGCCTCAGTTAATTTTACTTGATGTGATGCTGCCTAAAATGGATGGATATGATGTATGTAAAGAAATAAGAAGGGACAATGCAATATCTTCTATCCCTGTAATAATGATAACTGCAAGAGGAGAAGAATTTGACAAGGTATTGGGATTGGAACTTGGAGCAGATGATTACATCACAAAACCTTTTTCTATAAGGGAATTGGTTGCCAGGGTTAAAGCTGTACTCAGGAGAACTGCATTAAAACCTGTAGACAAATGCTATGTATTTGGACAGGTAAGCATAGATTTTGATAAACATGAAGTGATTAAAAATGGAGAGAAGATAGAATTAACTTTAAAAGAATTCGAACTCTTGAAAATGCTTATAAAAAATAGAGGAAGAGTAATGACTAGAGATTTTTTACTAGATAAAATATGGGGATATGAATACGTTGGAGAAACTAGAACAGTGGATGTTCACATAAGGCATTTAAGACAAAAAATAGAGGACTTTGACAACAAACCTAAGTATATTGAAACTATTCGTGGCATAGGTTACAGATTTAACTCAGAAGAGTAGTTGGTGAGAAAAATGAAAAAAAGATTAACGGTTTCCATGCTTTGTACTCTTATATTTAGTATGGTTGTAACAACTATATTATTTATAGTAATTGAAAATCACGAATATATAGAGAATATGAAACAAACTTTAAAATTGAATAATCAGATTATAATAAATGTATTGAAAAATGAAAAGATAGATAACCAGGGGATTTTTTTTAAAAAACAATTTAGCAATACACTTATAAGAGAAACTCTAATAGATAGGAATGGTAAAGTAATAAGCGATTCAGTGGCAGTAGAAAAGGATATGAATAATCACAATTACAGAAAGGAAATTGAAGAAGCAAGAAAAAGTGGCACCGGTTATGATATAAGAGTAAGTGATACTACGGGTAAAAAAACACTTTATTTTGCCACTATATTTAAAGAGGGATATGTAGTAAGAAGTGCACTTACCATGCAAACAATCAAGGGATTTGAGAATAATTATTTTAAATATTATATAATTATAACTCTTTTCTCCATACTTGTGTCTATAGCATTTGCCTTAAAACTTTCAAAGTCCATAGTGAGCCCTATAAAAAAGCTTCAGCATATTACATCTAGTATAGCAAGTGGAGAATTGGATAAAAGAGTCAGAATTAATTCTAAAGATGAAATAGGGGAATTGGGCAATACCTTTAATTATATGGCAGATGCCCTTCAGAGTACCTTAAAAGATTCTCTAGATAAACAAAATAAACTAGAGGCAATACTTAAAAGTATGGACAGCGGTGTAATAGCTGTGGATACTAAGTACAATATTATAATGATAAATCCCTATGCAAAAAAGATATTTGGTATAAAAAAAGATATAATAGGTGAAAGCTTGATAGACAATATAAGGGATTTTGAACTGGAAGACATATTTAAAAGTATGGAAGATGATTACAGAGAAATTAAAATACTGTGGCCAAAAGAGAGACAATTAAGGATAAAAATAGCACATATTATAAATAACAGTGAAAAAATAGGTAAGGTGGCAGTTATTCAAGATATAACAGATATAAAAAAGTTGGAAAACATGAGGTCTCAATTTGTGGCTAATGTTTCTCATGAATTAAAGACCCCACTTACTTCTATAAAAGGGTTTGCCGAAACTTTAAAGTATGTAGATGATACTGAAAATAAAAATAGATTTTTAAATATAATAAATGATGAGGCAGACAGGCTTACCAGGTTAATAAATGATATATTGACTCTTTCACATATAGAAAGCAATAGTATGGATAAATTAGAAGAAGTAAAAATAGATGACATAATAAAAGATGTATGCTATATGATGAAAACAGCAGCAGATAAAAAGAATATTAAGATAGAAAAAATAGGAGATAAAGTACCTAGTATATGGGCTGATGCAGATAGATTTAAGCAAATGGTAATAAATCTCATGGATAATTCAATAAAATATACCAATGATGGTGGCATAGTAAAAGTTGGAACAATACTTCAGGGTAATAATTGTGTTCTATGGGTAGAGGATAATGGGGTAGGAATTTCAAAAGAGCATCAACATAGACTTTTTGAAAGATTTTATAGAGTAGATAAAGCTAGATCTAGAAGTCAGGGTGGAACAGGACTTGGACTTGCTATAGTAAAACATATAGTTTTAGGGCTCAGTGGAAGTATAAATATTGAAAGTGAAGTCGGAAAGGGAAGTAAATTTACAATTAAAATTCCCATGGATGCTAATACTAAAAATGAAGATATATGATAAGTGATGAATTAACATCTGTACTTAAAAAATAAGTATGGATGTTAATTTTAATTAACATCCATGTAATAAGGGATTAACGTTTGAGGGATATTATAAATGTTGTAGTAATAAGTAGTTAATAAAAACACATTATTAGGGATCAAATTTTAAGGAGGTCTATTATTATGAAGAGAAAAGGCTTAAGAACTATTGTAGCAGCTATAACTATTATAATAGCTGCAGGAGCATTTGCTGGATGCGGTGGAACCAAAAATCAAAATAGTTCCAAAAGCACGTCAGAAGGTAGTAAACAGGAAGTAACAGGAGCTATAACACTAGCAGGATCTACTGCACTTCAACCTTTAGCAGAACAGATCGGAAAGACATTTTCAGAGAAAAATACAAAGGCAACTATAAATGTTCAAGGTGGAGGCAGTGGTACTGGGTTAAACCTAGTATTGCAGCGTACTTGTGATATAGGAAATTCTGATGTAACGGCAGAATCAAAATTAGATGCCAGTAAGGCAAAACAGTTAGTAGACCACAAAGTATGTGCAATAGGATTTGCAATAGTAGTAAATCCTAATGTTAAAGTAGATTCTTTAACAAAAGATCAAATACAAAAAATATTTACAGGAGAAATTACTAATTGGAAGGATGTAGGCGGAGATGACATGAAGATAAATGTAATAAATAGAACAAAGTCATCCGGTACAAGGGCTACATTTAAAGATACTGTAATGGGCGGAAAAGATGAAAAGGAAGGACTTGGAACAACTCAGGATTCTAATGGAAATGTAGAAAGTGCAATCAAGACTACTGAAGGTTCTATAAGTTATTTAGCCCTTTCCTATTTAACAGGATCAGCAAAAAATAATGTTAAAACTTTAAAAATAGAAGGTGTTGAGGCTTCAACGGAGAATATAACTTCTAAAAAATATCCCTTCTGGTCCTTTGAACATATGTATACAAACGGAGAAGCAAAAGGACTGGCCAAAACTTATATAGATTACGTGCTTAGTGATGAAAATAAGGATACTATAAAGAAACTTGGATATATACCAATGAGTGATATGAATGAAAAATAATTTGGAAAGTTTTAATGGCTGGCTGCAAAAACAGTTGGCCATTAAAAATATAAATTTGAGGTCGTTGCATATGGGAAAAAAATCATTTTGGAATAAACTGAAAAACGAGTATATAGGAAGAGGATTTGCCACGTTTTGTGGACTGATTATTATAGTTCTTACACTGAGTATAATAATTTTTATATTTTCAAAAGGAATAAATACATTTGTAAAATGGAGATACCCTATAACTGAATTTTTATTTACTTCTAATTGGGCTCCTGATAGCAGTAATCCAAAACTTGGAGCAGCTATATTTTTCATAGGATCTATATTTGTTTCTATAGGAGCAGTTATAATAAGTACTCCTATAGGTATATCACTTGCTGTGTTTATGCATTATATATCTCCTAAAATAGGTTCTAAGATATTACAACCTTCCCTGGAATTATTTGTAGGTATACCTTCAGTTGTATATGGTTGGGTGGGATTTAGTGTACTTCTGCCATTTTTGAAAAGAAGTTTTGGAGGAATTGGTTTTAGCTTAATTGCAGGTATATTAGTTTTGAGTATAATGATTTTGCCTACTATAGCAAGCATATCTGCAGATGCTGTAAAAACTATTCCTAAAAGTTATATGGAGGCATCCTATGGACTTGGGGCAACTAGATGGCAGACTATAAGCAGAGTTATAATTCCTTCTGCTAAAAGCGGTATATTGACGGGAGTAGTATTGGGTCTTGCTAGGGCTTTTGGAGAAGCTCTTGCAGTGCAAATGGTAATAGGAAATACAGTGAAATTTCCTGGAAATTTATTGAGTCCTACATCGACACTCACCAGTATTTTAACTATGGATATGGGAAATACGGTATCTGGAACTGCCTGGAATGATGCATTGTGGTCTCTGGCGTTATTTCTTTTAATAATTTCTTTTATGTTCATTATAATAATAAGGGCTATTGAAAAAAGGAGTGAAATGAAATAATGGATGCTAAAGTTAAAGATAAAATTTTGACTGGAGTTCTTTATGCAGTAACTTTTTTTATAGTAGCTCTTTTAGTAGCTTTAATAGGATATATATTGTTTAAGGGCAAGGGATTTTTAAAACCGTCATTTTTATTTGGAAGTGCAAAATTTGGAGAAGCAGGAGGAGGTATAGGACCTCAGCTTTTTAATTCGTTTTATATGTTAATAGTTGCACTTATTATAAGTATTCCTTTTGGCATAGGAGGGGGAATATACCTGGCAGAGTATGCCAGGGAAGGAAAACTGTTGAACATGATAAGATTGTGTATAGAAACTATGTCTTCCTTACCTTCTATTGTAGTAGGATTATTCGGACTCCTCATATTTGTAAATATGACCGGCTGGGGATTTACGATGTTATCAGGGGCACTAGCCATATCTATATTGAATCTACCAGCTTTAACCAGGGTAAGCGAAAATGCTATAAGGACAGCATCAATTCCTGTAAAAGAAGCTAGTCTTGGACTTGGTGCAACTAGATGGCAGACTATATCAAAAGTAGTTCTTCCTTCGGCAATACCTCAGATATTGACAGGTATAATACTTACAGCAGGAAGGATATTTGGAGAGGCAGCAGCACTTCTATATACAGCAGGCATGAGTGCACCTAAATTAAATTTCTCTTATGTAAGTTTGATTGACAATGGTTCTGCTTTCAGCTTAATGAGACCTGCAGAAACAATAGCAGTATATATATGGAAGTTGAATTCTGAGGGAATGGTACCAGATGCGGCACAAATAGCTAATAAAGCTTCTGCGGTTTTGGTAATTATGGTATTATTGTTTAATTTTTTAGCCAGAGTACTTGGAAGAA
>DAISLB010000002.1:0-81853 GCA_036820645.1 Clostridium sp. | reverse complement strand
CTTTATAATTCAGAGGACTACCGTCCTAAAAATTTTTATGTGCTAAATCTCTGATTTATTTTCAGAGATTTAGCGCCTAAATTCCAGTAAAAAATTTATTTTTACTGGAATTGTATTCTCTTACATTTACTTAAATAACTGGTAAGTCAGCAGAAGGTTAGGTCTTAAAAATAGATATACTTACCCTTTATCCCAAAAATCTTAATAAAAAATTTCCAGTTCTATTTTTAACTTATACTTTTGTAAATAAAGGATTATCCCAATCATCTTCTATAGTAAATCTTTCATCTTTTATATCTTCAATAATATCTATTTGGAGCATTTTTTTCTTTCTAAAACCTCTGATACACCTGAAAAAATATAACTGCATTAAATTAAATGCTAGTATCATAAACATTAAAACTGTCTCTACCCCTGTAGGGCTGTGAAGAAAGCAATGGTCTAAATGCCATTCGGTTTTTAACTGATGAAAGACATTATTTTCAATATCCCATCTTTTATGCATTATTTTCCACAAGGTTTCTACTGATGTAAATTTATCTGTTGTTATGATCCATTCTTCTTTAATTTTTATTTTATCTCCAGTATGAATTTCTTCTACAAATTTTATGAATCTTACTTCTATACCTGAATCAGACATTTGAAAATTATCATCATCCCATGCTTTAATCTTTCTATAGGTATTTATGTTTTCCTTTACAGTCCAATCTCTATCTGCACCCCGGCATTTAAATAAAGCTAATGCATCTTTTACAATGTGAAGCCTTTCATCTTTTACTCTTACCAATGCATCCATTCCTATGGAAAGGACTTCTTTTATCCATGTAGATTTACAATATAAAGCATCAGCTACAATAATGTCTGCAAAGTGGTGATATTCCTTATATAGTTTCTTAATTAGTCTTTTACCACCTGTAATTTCTCCATCATCCTTATTTGAGCCATCTTTTTTTGGCTCAAGCATTTCCTGACCTAAAATAATATGTGGGTCAGAACCTACTGCTGCACAAACTACGGATCTGTGAAAATAATGAGTAGTACCATTTTTATCAACTCTTGTAAGGCAGTTCTTACAAGATTTTTTATTGCTATCAAATAACTCTACACCATCTATTGCAGCTACTTTTAAACCGTCAATAGTTCCATTTCTAAATACCTTATTCTTTACAGTAGTTCTTATTATATGTTTGTTGATATTTTTTAAGCCATCAAGATCAAAATCACTCAAACAGCGCCTAACGGCGTCAATACGAGGTATTTTAGTTTTTTTAGGTAACACTTTCTTAAATCTATTCTTTTCAAGCCAGTGCTGCAATCTATTAAAACTCCTTATTTGAAGCATAAATCCAAATAAAACAACAAAGGTAATTGTTGAAATTTTTACTGGAGATTTTCCTTTTATCTTTTAAGGTATTGATTTTTTCACCTATATCGTATACCTTATTAATATAGGTTAGTATTTGTTTCAAATAACTTTTACTCATCTTAAAGCACCCTTTTCTTTTTAGTTTCTAATCAAAACCATTATAAAAAGGATGCTTTTATTATGCAAATTTTTTCTATAAATTTTCCAGTAAAAATCGGAATTTATTAATTCTACTATAAATACCCATAAACCTTTATAATTCAGAGGACTACCGTCCTAAAAATTTTTATGTGCTAAATCTCTGATTTATTTTTCTTTTTTTATGATTGATTTGTGATAATGTCTTAGTATACCATTTGCGATTATGTCCCAAATATAAAAATGCAGTAATTATAAATAAGTTATCTAAAAGCTTTACTGTAGATAACCTCCATTTGAGATACATAAATAAAAGCATTCAAGATTAAATTAAAAATTAATTAATGTTTTTAGTTGCAACTAGTTTGCAACTAGTTATATAATAGTATATGTCGGCCTTATATGTACTGCACCTATTATGTACTCTTTATATAAATGGAGGAAAATCATTAATGATAGAAATTAAAAATCTGACATTTTCCTATACAGGTAAATGTCCTTATTTAATAAATAAAGTAAACTTAAATATTCAAGACGGAAGCTATGTTTCAATTTTAGGTGAAAATGGCAGTGCCAAAACTACTCTCGTAAAGTTGATTCTAGGACTGTTAAATCCTTTAAGAGGCAGTATAAACATAGCAGCTGAGAGGATTGGATATGTACCTCAAATAGTAGATAATTTTAATTCTCAATTTCCAATTACAGTTTCAGAGCTAATGAAATGTCACCGTAAAGTTTTAAAAATAAAAAATAAAAAATTTACAGATATTTGCCTTGGTTGTGTTGGAATGGGCGAATTTAAAAATGAACTGATAGGAAATCTTTCTGGAGGTCAGCGCCAAAAAATATTCATAGCAAGAGCTCTTATTGGATATCCTAAGCTCTTAATATTTGATGAACCTTCTACTGGAATAGATGTTCCAAGTCAAAAAGAAATATACAGCATAATAAAACATTTAAATAGACACCAAGCCGTAACAGTACTAGCTGTAGAGCACAATTTGAAAGCTGCTCTGGAAAATTCTACTCATATCTGTACTATGAAGGAAGGCAATTTAAAAATGTATACCGTTGAAGAATACAAACAAATAAACAATCTATCTGATTTTAATTAAATCTTACTGGAGGAAAATCATGTTACAATACGGTTTTATGCAAAATGCAATTATTGCAGGTATATTTATATCTATACTGTGCCCTGCAGTAGGCATATTTTTAGTTTTAAAAAGATATTCTATGATTGGAGATACTCTATCTCATTCATCCCTTGCTGGAGTTGCAATAGGTATTGTTTTTGGATTCAATCCAATACTCACCGCTTTCATATTTACTTCCATTGCAGGACTTGTAATAGAGTTTCTACGAAATTATTATAAGAAATATGCTGAATTAATACTTGTTATAGTACTTACGCTATCCGTTGGTATCGCCATTGTACTTATAAGCACCGGAAAAGCCAATGCAGATGTAAATTCATATCTTTTTGGAAGTATACTTACTGTATCTGAAAACGACATTTACACAGTAGTTATATTGAGTATAATTTCTGTTATAACCTTATCCTTTTTATATAATGAATTACTATATATAACCTTTGATGAGGATGGCGCAAAAGTATGCAAAATAAAAGTAAAACTTATAAATTACATATTTGCCCTTTTAGTAGGTGCTACAATTTCTGTGTCCATGAGAATCCTTGGCATTCTTGTAATTTCATCTATGATAGCTATGCCTGTAGCTGCAGCCCTTCAACTTCACAAAGGATTTAAAATCACATTTTTATTTTCAATACTATTTGGATTTGTAGACATAATGGCTGGATTATTCTTGTCCTACTACATAAATAGTGCCCCTGGTGGAACTATAGCAATTATTTCAGTTGTACTGCTTTTAGTAGTTATTTCAGCTAAAAAGTTATTCAATAGGTAATTTTCATTGCTCTTAGATATAGATAAGTATTTATGCTTCTAAAAAATTTAAATACTTACCCATATCTTAAGCTCATTGATTTACCAATTTTTTAGTGTACTCCTCTATATTCCTTCTTATACTTGACCAGGAACGTTTGCAAAACATTACCTCTACATTATTTCTTCTGGATCTCTCCTTTATTATGTTAGCCATGTTATGTCCTATATAATCTATAAGCACCAATACTAAATCTGTATTTTCATGAATTCTTATTTTCCTATCACCTTTTTTTCTTCCTGTAACATGACCAATTTCATTAAATCCACTTTTTCTTAATTTATCCTCTATATTTCCAAGTCGGTCTCCCCCTACTACTAAAATGCTCATAAATTAACCCCTCCTAATTAATAATTGATATTTTTCTAACTTAAAAATCAACTTATACGCAGGCATATTTTTAAGTTAAGAATTAATAATTAAAAATGAATAGTGAATGAAAATTTTTCTCTACCGTGCCGCGAAAAATCTTAAATTTAAAGCCTATTGAAGCTTTGCTTCAATAGCACAATGTTTTAGATTTTCTATAGTGTTAACGGAAGAAAATCATCCATAACTATTAATTATTAACTTTTAATTTTAAATTATTAAAAATATCCGGAGTATAAGTTGATTTTTTGCTTAAGAATTTTCTATAAGTTAATTCTCTATTCCCTTTCTTGCTGGAACACCTTCAGTATAATAATGTTTTATTTCCTTCATTTCTGTAACTAAATCAGCTCTTTCTATTATTCTCTTATCTACATATCTTCCAGTTAGTACAACTTCTGTCTTTTCATGTTTTTTATCTAAAACTTTTAGCACTTCATCTACTGTAAATAGTTCATAAAATATGGCTATATTTATTTCATCTAATACTACTACATCATAATCTCCACTTATAACTATTTCTTCAACTTTTTTAAGGCCAGTTTTAGCTACTTCTATATCAGCTTTGCTTGGTTTACCACATATAAAGCAATCTCTTCCGAACTGTTCTAGTGTGAAATTAGGTAAATACTCTTTTGCTTTCAGTTCACTGTATTCCATACCTTTAACAAATTGTCCAAAAAATACTTTTTTACCAGCACATATAGCTCTAAGAGATAATCCCAGTGCAGCTGTAGTCTTGCCTTTCCCGTTTCCAGTATAAACTTGAATATATCCTTTATCCATAACAGATAACCCTCTTCCTTATAATAAATTCTTTCGCTTACTTTAAGTTTATTAGTATGAATATATTATGTCAATAATTATTATAAGTAGAATTTTTACCATCACATAATCATACTATATACATTACACTGGAAGTGAAATTTCACTTAAAGCCTTTACTTCATATATTTTTATACTTCTTAAATTTAATCCTTTTGAAAACTTTTCTCCAAACTTAAACCTATCTGCATCATCATATATTATTCCCAAAACATTTCCGCTGTGTGCTCCTATTATTCCAAGGCCTGAAGTTTTTTCTTTTATATTCATTACTAAGTTTAAAAAATCATAATAAAGCCGACCCTGATTTTTTACTATACTTTCAGTTGACACATAGGCTAGTTTACGTAAATCTTTTTCTTTTACTGCTTCTTTAAGTATAGGAAGCAAATCTTTAACATCACTTAAGTCAGGCAAATTTCTGTTGTTAAATTCAACGGTATCCACTGTTTTATCTCCTTCAAAAGCTAGTATGCTATAGGATAAATAATTTCCTATGATAACTTTATAATCACCATTTTTGTAATCAAATAAAGTCATCTTGTTAAATACTATACTATCCGTAGGCTCTATGTCTATGCAGTTCCTTACAAGTTCTTTCTCATTGAATTTTTTATTAAACATCTTTATAAGAGAATAATAAACTCCACAAAGATCTGCCGTACTGCTAGCAAGTCCCTTTCCATATGGAATCTTAGAGTTTATTTCTATATCTAGACTATCAAAATACCTTTCATATCCCCAAGATTTAAGAATATTATACAAAAAGTTAGAAGCTTTTTGTAAGTACTTTCTCTTTATAGGGTTATTACATTCTATAAGCTTAACTTTAGTATAAATATTTACCGGACAAGACAATAAAAGATCTCTGTTTTCTATTTTTCCCTGAAGTATTTCTCCAAAACTTCCAGGATAAATTGTTGAAGTCTCCATAAAATACACCCTTTACAAATTTTTTATTGTCTTTATATATTTCACAAGTTCATTCACATCATGAAAAACATTATTATTATCATAATTCATCTTTTTTCTTCCAATTATAAAAGCATATATTCCGCAGTCCAGGCAGGCTCTGATTTTTTCATAAGTTCCGCCTTCCCTGCCGCTGTCTTTAAACAGCATGGCTTCAGCTTCATAGTCTTTTATAAAAGCGCAATTTAGTTCATAGCTGACAGGACCTTTTAATGCAATTATATCCGCTAGGTCTATTTTTCTATCATTACATTCCTTTATAACTTTAACAGAAGGCAAAACTCTATAAATTATTCTATTTTTAAGACCTAGTCCCAATACCTTTTCTAAGCTCTTACTTCCTGTAGTATTTAATATAGTTCCCTTTATATCTTTAAGCTTTAATTTAAGCTCATCGTAATCCTCTACTTCTACAACTTTATCCTCATCTTTGAATTCTTCTATACACGAGGATCTTTCATATCTTATATACTGTATATTTAACTCACTGCATCCCTTAATTACATTTTTAGTAACTTCCACTGCATAAGGATGAGACGCATCCACGACCACTCTTACATCTTTTTTTTTAAATTCACTTATAAGTCCATCAAGATCAAGAGGTTTGTTGTTCATATAAGCATATTTATATTTTTTAAGAAGTTCTCCACCATATTCAGTAGCTGTAGATACAAATATATCAGACGTAAATTCATTTAACATGGAAAGTATTTTTCTACCCTCAGAAGTTCCAAGAATTAATCCTATCATATGAAAATCTCCTTACATTTTAGCTTTCATCTTTTCATCCATAAGTGGATTGCCCTCTATACAATCTCTAATGTGCTGCACATATATCTCCTGAAAAGCCTTGTTTTCTCCCAACCCATGGAGATATGTATTTACTTCAAATCCTTCAGATTTAAGCATTTGTTTCCATGAATCCTCGTCTTCACCTGCCATGTCATTTATGGCATGATCTCCTGCCACCAACATAAAAGGCATTAATGTTACTTTCTCAATATTATTTTTTTTCAGCTTAGGTATTATATTATCAATTGCAGGATACCCCTCTACAGTAGCTACAAAAGTATTTTTTATTTCTAAATCATCCAATACATATTGAAAAAGAGCATAACTAGAATTACTTGGATGGGAAGATCCATGTCCCATTAACACTACAGCTTCATTCTCACTAAAAGGTGGAAGCTGTTTTTCGAACGCCCGGGCAGCTATTACATAATCATTTTTTCTATAAAGTACAGGACGGCCTAACAGCAATTTGCTAAAGGATTCTTGATATTCATTTATACAGCGAACTACCTTGTCATATTCATCTCCCGGCATTATATGCAGTGGTTGAACATAAACTTCTGAAAATCCTTCATCCTTCATCTTATCAAGGGCTTCAGATACTGTATCTATATAAATCCCTCTTTGTTTTTTTAATTTTCTAATTATTATTCCCGAGGTAAAAGCTCTTCTAACTTCATACTCTTTAAATTCATTTTTAATTTCATTTTCCGTATCTTCAATACAGTTTTTAAGTGTTCCCAATATACTTGTACCAAAACTTACCACAAGTATTCCTATTTTTGCTTTTTTCAAATCTTATCACCTCTTTTAAAAGTAGTTTTCACTTCTTCTCTGGAATTTTGTAGCCCCGGGGAGTTATAAATATCCCATCTTTTATATAACTGTTACTGTTTCCTATTATAACCACAGACATCATGTCAACTATACTGTCATTAAAAGAATCAAGCGTAAAAAGCTTATGCTCCTGTCCTTCTCTAAGTGCATTTTTAACTACGGCTACAGGTGTATTGCCTTTCCTGTATTTTTTCACAATATCCATGCATTCTTTTAAGTAATGGGGTCTACCCTTACTTTTAGGATTATAAAGTGATATTACAAAATCTCCAGAAGCTGCAAGTTCCACTCTCTTTTTTATAAGCTCATAGGGAGTCATAAGATCACTTAAACTTATGTTACAGTTATCATGCATAAGGGGTGCTCCAACTATAGAAGCTGCTGCAGAGGAAGCTGTAAGTCCTGGAATTACTTCTACATCTTCATCTTTTTTCATTTCAAGAATAAGTCCTGCCATGCCATATATTCCTGGGTCTCCTGTACTCACTATTGAAACCACATGATCTTTTGAAAGTTCCAGTGCTTTTTTGCACCTCTCCACTTCAGCTCTCATACCTGTTGAAATTATCTCTTTATTTTTAACTAGATCTTTTATCATCTCTATATACCTAGTATATCCTACAATTATTTCACTATTTTCTATCACCTTTACAGCACGTAAAGTCATATTTTCATATCCACCTGGTCCAATTCCTACTACATAAAGTTTACCCATTTTACACACATCCTTTATACAGTGCACAATTCACAATTCACAATGCACAATTTTCAATTCACAATTTTATCAATCAACATTTCTTTTTATGTACTTCACCAATACATAGAGTCATTCCATTTGCCTTTATTTTATCCGTTATAAGAGATGCTCCTGCAAGTTCTGTGCAAGGTTCGCACACTGCTCTTACGCCTATGGATTTTTCCACAAAGTCACTGCCTTTATAATTGTGCTGCACCTTTTTTATATCTTCTATAGAATAGATTTTCAAATCACATTTCAAATATTCTGCAAGTTTTAGTATGGCATCTTCTTTTGCCTTAATCTCTACAGTAGAAATATATTTTACAGCTCTTTCATCTATATTGTAATCTAAAAGCAGTTTTTTTACTGTTTCTACCATTTGATGAAAATCAAAATTTTTCCTGCAGCCAATTCCAAGTACAACATTTTTCCTTATAAGTTTTAAAGTTTTTATACTCTTAAAATTTTCTTCAGATACCTTATATTTATTTGTAATATATAAAAGTCCTTCTATATTATCCAAATTGCTGCTGTAACCTTTGGGAGCATCCAGTAGTTTATCTTCATCTATAAATCCTATTTTTTTACCTTCCACCAAAAGGGCAGCTATGTATTTAGCATCTTTTAAATCATTTATAAGGAGTCCATTTTCTTTTGCAAAGACATCTGGTGCTTTTACCCCAATATTATCTGTAGCTGTAGTTATTACAGGAACAGCTTTAAGGATACTTGCCAATTTGCATGTAAGCTCATTTGCACCACCTAAATGGCCACTTAAAAGACTGATTACGAATTTACAGGAACTGTCTATGACAATTACTGCAGGATCTTTATCTTTTGACTTTATATAACTCGATATGGCCCTTACAGCTATACCTGTAGAACTTATAAATACAACGGCCTTGTAATTTGACATGGCCTTTTTTGCTGCATCTTTAAGTTTAAAACCTTCTACATTGTTTTTGGAATAAAGATCTACAGAAAAATATTTTTTAATCTCATCACTTATTTTATCTCCTGCAGTTGTAACACTAATTACTGCTATTTTCATTTTTTGCCTTTCTAAACATATGGGTAAAATTTTCATCGTACAAAAGGCTCTTATCGTATTTGCAATTGATAAAATCTCCTACAAGTATCTGTGCTGTCTTTGTTATATTTTCCTTCTTTACTTTTTCTACAATATCATCTAAAGTTCCTATAACACATTTTTCATCTTCCCAGGTAGCTTTTTGAATAACTGCTATAGGTACATTTCTGCCATAGCCTTTCTTCAATTTTTCCACTACCTTGTCTATCATACTTACAGACAAAAATAACGCCATGGAAGCCCCTACAGAAGCTAACTTTTCCAAATTTTCTTTTTCAGGTACAGAAGTTCTTCCCTCTACTCTTGTTAGAATTATAGTTTGACTTACGCTTGGCAGGGTAAATTCTCTGTTTATAGCAGCAGCTGCTGCTGTAAAGGAACTCACTCCTGGAACAACCTCGTATTCTATGTGAAGCTTATCCAGTTCATCCATCTGTTCTCTTATAGCCCCATATATGGTTGGGTCTCCAGTATGCAGTCTAACTATTTTCTTTCCTTCCTCATGATATTTTTTTATAACATCAATAACCTCATTTAAAGTCATGGAAGCAGAGTTATATATTTTTACTCCATTTTTACAGTATTCTAAATGATCTTTGCTTACAAGTGAACCTGCATATATGACTACATCTGCAGTTTTTAGTATATCCCTTCCCTTAACTGTTATTAAATCAGCATTTCCAGGTCCTGCTCCTATAAAGTAAACTTTATTTGTCATGGTCTTCCTCCTTTAATTTCTCTGGGCCATTATAAGAGACATATAATCTCTGCTTTTTAATATATCTTCTCTATTTCTAAGTATTTCCTGCCCTTCTCTATAAGCTCTTTTTACACATACGTACTTGAATCCTTTTTCTTCTAATACATTCAATACATTTTCTTCTTTTCTATACACTTTCATTATTACTACAAACTTTTCATCTGTTATTTTATCTACCTGAGATGCAGGAAGAATCAAAACTCTTTCATCCCCTATAACGATGCTCTGCCCTGCCAGGCTTGCAGCAGCACAAAAAGATGTTATCCCTGGTACGGTTTCTGTCTTATATCCTTTATTTTTAATATGCTCCAAAAGATATATATAGGTGCTGTACACAAAAGGATCACCTATAGTCAAAAATGCTACATTTTTACCTTCATTTAATCTTTCCTCTATAGCCTTAAAAGCTTCAAATATCTTTCCTTCCTGCTCTTTTCCACCCATAGGAAAGTGTTTTATTATAACTTCTTTACTTTCATCTACAAAATTTTTAGCTGTATCAAATGCTATGCTCCTGTCTCCATCTTTTGCTGAAGGTGCAACTATTACCTCACATTTTTTTATTATATTTACAGCTTTTAGCGTAAGTAGTTCTTCATCTCCAGGTCCAACTCCTATACCATAAAGAGTACCCATATTTAAGGTAGCTTCTTCCATAAGTTTTCACATCCTCACTGCATAATAAAATCAATTTAATTTAACTTCTCTGCACTTACTATAAATATACTGTTATTAGAAGTCATCATATAGCTATTTGCTCTGGTCTTATTTATAGATACTTGTATGCATTCTACTTCACAATTCATGCTCTTCAAAGTATCCAAAGCTTTATATAAATTATTTAAAGTTATAAAATTAAGCACCATTTTTCCATGTTCTTTCAGCTTTGCCCCATATTTTTTTATTATTTCCTCTATATTTCCTCCGCTGCCGCCTATAAATACAGCATCAAAATAAGGTTCTATACTGGCCTCTACCTCAAATGCTTCTCCTTCTACAACTGTTAAATTGTTTACATTAAATTTCTCTATATTTTTTTGAATTACAGAAAGTGCCTCTTCATTTTTTTCAATGGCGACTACCTGCCCCTTAGAACATATCTTAGCCATCTGTACACTTACAGACCCTGTCCCAGCACCTACATCTAGCACTCTATAATCTGGCTCAATACCAAGTTTTGCAATGCTGAGTATTCTAATTTCCTCTTTTGTCATAGGACAGTTTCCTCTTATAAATTCATCATCTTTTATATATCTCATAAAAAATTCTCCCACTAAGTAAGATTCATTGATACTTTAAATTTTCAATTACAACTACACAAAGATCTGCAAAGTCCTTATTTTTTAATTCTCCCGCACTTCCTGAAGTGATTTTTTCATCATCATAGGAAAGATTTTCTCCTATATGCACTGCTGTATCTACACCATTTGCTTCTAAGATGCTGCATATGTAATCTGGTGAATGTTTTTTATCCGTAAACCATATAGAAATATGATTGTCATTTACTATACCTAAAAAATCTTCCTCTCTGCCATGGAGACTTCCTAAAAAAGCTCCCTGCCAGCTAAGTTTTATTTTTGCCATCATATATTGAAAAGAACTTATACCTGGAATGACTTCTATACTTCCCTCATAATTCTTCTTCAAATACTCCGTTATACCATAGTAAAGTGGATCTCCAGAAGCTGTAACAGATATGCTCTCATACTTTCCGGACTTTAGAATATCTAATATATCTTTTAGTTTCTTTACCTTTACTTTATTACCTTTTATAAAACTCAAACTATCTATCGCTCTCTCAAAACCCAATATAACCTGTGACTGATTCATTACAGATACAGCCTTTGGAAGTATGTAATCTTCATTCCCAGGTCCTATGCCTACTATAAAAACCTTTGTATTCATAACCACACCTACTATTAAAATTTTACTTGGAAAGGCTACTGTAAAGCACTCCTCTTTTCATTGAATACATTATAACATCTGCTTCAACTGAATTATAGGTGTACTGTTCTATCCTGTTTTTCACTTTAACACCTATATTTTTATAAAGCTTGTCATATCTATCTCCTAGAAGTTCTACAGCTCCTTCTGTAGTTTTTTCATTGTACACTTTTTCTACAAGTTGTAAATTTTCTCCCATTAAAGCAAGCTCCAGTGCCATGGTTTCAAGTCTTACATCTGCTACCCTGCTGTGAGTGTTGAAACAGCCTGAGGCAATTTTGCTCATCTTACCTATATGTCCAACTACAAGTACCTTCTTTATATTTTTGTTCATGCAGCATCCCAGTGCAAAACCAACATAGTTAGACATTATAACCATCTTGTTTTTATCCAGCTTTAAACTAGCTGCCATATTTTCTCCCATATTCCCAAAGAGAAGTATAAGATCTTTGCATCCTTTTGCTACTTTTTGATTTATCTCAAGTTCCACAGACTGTTTAAGGGCTTCTTCAGACATTGGCATTACAATTCCGCTTGTTCCAAGTATAGAAATTCCTCCCACTATATTGAGCCTTGGATTAAATGTCTTATTTGCTATTTTTTCACCTTCAGGCACAAATATGGTTATTTCTACACCCGAATTTTCAGGAAGTACTTCTTTTACTTCTTTTTCAATCATCTTTCTAGGCACAGGGTTTATGGCAGCTTCTCCTTTTTTCACATAAAGTCCTTCACCTTTAACTATCCCAACTCCTCTGCCGCCTTTTAATTTGTAACCCTTAGATATTTTCTCTGCTCTTGCCCATATCTCTATGCCGTTTGTTATATCTACGTCGTCTCCTCCATCTTTTAAAACACAGCACTCTACAAAATCTTTTCCCCTTTTTACTTTTGGGACAGGTATCAAAAGTTCAATACCTTTTGGAGTGTCTATTTTCACTTCTTTTAAGTCACCTTTAAAATACAGCATAGTGGCAGCCGCCTTTGCAGCAGCTGACGCACAAGAACCTGTTGTATATCCGCATCTAAGCTTTTTCCCATCACAATTTACATACATGTCAAGCACAATATCACCACCTAAAAGTTCCAAATTATCTAGTTATCATATACATAAGTGCATTCACTATAGCAGCTGCTATGTTGCTGCCGCCTTTTCTTCCCCTTATAGTTATCATAGGTACATCAAGCTTTTCTATTTCCTCTTTAGAATCTGCAGCTCCTACAAATCCTACTGGTGCTCCTACTATAAATTTAGGTTTTGCCTTTCCGGATAAAGTAAGCTCCTTTAATTTATAAAGTGCTGTAGGGGCATTCCCAAATACGAAAAACTCCACACCTTCTTCTACAGCTTTTTCTACAGCTGCCATAGAACGAGTTATACTTTTTTCTTTAGCAATATCTGCTATTTCACTTCTACTTACAAAACATTCTACTTTGCAGTTGAGCTTTGCAAGTGCTTTTTTATTTATTCCTGCTGCAGCCATATTTGTATCTGTATATATGGTCACACCTTTTTTTAAAAGTTCCAGGGCACTGTCTACAGCTCCTTCTCTTATATAAAGTATATCTTTATATTGAAAATCTCCTGTAGTATGTATTACCCTTTTTACTATAGAAAGTTCTCTTTCAGGGAAATTACATTCTCCCATTTCTTCTCCTATTATTTCAAAACTTCTTTTTTCTATTCCCATAGGTGATTTTATATAATCCATAATAATCTATTCTCCATTTCTATATATGAAGTTAAAAACTACTTTTCCCTTATATCTACAAATTTTTCTGAGTTTTTTACATCAGCTTCTTCAAAAGTTGCCATATTGTCCATCATATAAAGTGCAGCCTCTATTACTGAAAATTCTATAGGACAGCCTGAACCTTCTCCCAATCTCATATCTAAATTTAACATAGGCTTTAACCCCAGATCTTTCATTACATAACTTATAGCTGGTTCTGCAGAAAGATGTGAAGGAAATAAGTACTCAACTACCTTTTCATTTAATTTAAAGGCACATAGAGCAGCCACAGAAGATATAAATCCGTCAATTACAATAGGTACTCTATTTTTAGCAGCTCCTAAAAAACATCCACACATTCCTGCTATATCAAATCCACCTACTTTTGACATTACATCAAGTGGATCATTAGGATCCGGTTTGTTTACGTCAATAGCAGTTTGAACAGCTTTCTTTTTGCTTTTAAGCTGTTCATCTGTAATTCCAGAACCTTTTCCAACTGTAAGGTCTACCGGTAATTTTGTAATTGCACTTAAAATTGCAGAACTAGTGGCAGTGTTCCCTACACCCATCTCTCCTGTTCCAAAAAGGTCATATCCTTTTTTTACAAGATGATCTACTACTTCTATACCCGCTTCAATAGCCTTTATGCATTCTCCTCTAGTCATAGCTGGTCCTTTAGCCATGTTTTTAGTACCATAAGCTACTTTTTTATTTATTATTTTAGGATCTTTAAAGTCATAATCTACTCCTACATCTACTATAGTTATATCCGATTTAGCAAAATCTGAAAGTACACAAACTCCCGTTATACCTCTTGCAAAATTTTTAGTAACCGTTACTGTAAGGTCTTTAGGACAGTTACTTACACCTTCTTCTACTACTCCATTGTCGGAGCACATGATAACTATATTTTTTTTATTTATTTTATTATGTATCTTTCCTGTAATTCCAGCCATCTTGGCAGCTATTTCTTCAAGTTTTCCAAGACTTCCTATGGGTTTTGTCAATTTATCTATTCTTTCCCATGCTTTTTTTACAGCCTCTTCATTTTTTCCTTCTATGCTATTTAAGGTTTTTTCTAATAAACTCATTGCATATCCCCCTCCAAATTGCTTTTAAAATCATCAAATTGTTCTTCTACTATATAAGACATTAAAAATATAAAAATAGTAACGCACATTTTAAAATTTTTTATTTTTATTTTTTTGACGCTCCTGAAATTTTCTGCAGCATATTTAGGTTTCCGAAAAAATGGACATGGGCATAGGCTCCTAAAGTGTTGTTTTTAACATAGCCGCAGTTCCATTTTTTTATTTTTCCATCGTAAGTATCTTTAGTGACATTGTAAATTTTTTCTTCTTCTGAATCAATATAGGATTTATGAAACTCATGACAATTTACTTTAAGTCCCAAAGGTAAAATATTATTTTTCTTAGCTACTTCTATTTGAGCATATCCAAAGTTTTGCAGTCTTGAAGTCATGTGAGTTTTTCCCTTAAAAAATCCAACCGTATCAAAAACAGTACTTTCATCTACGTTTTCCATACCTTCTGTCAAATACATAAGTCCGCCGCATTCAGCATAGCACCTAAGTCCTGCCTTTAATTTTGTTTTTATACTTTCCATCATAGCTTTATTATTACGTAACTCTTCTATAAAAACTTCAGGATACCCACCTCCTATATACAAAAAATCTATATTTGGAGGTAATTTTTTATCTTTAAGTGGGCTAAAAAATATAATTTCTCCTAACTCCTCTAAAAGTTCTATATTTTCCTTGTAATAAAAGCTGAAAGCTTTATCATAAGCTACTGCAGTTCTTATCTTTTTATTTTCCATATGGTAGTTATCTTTAAAATTCTTGTTTTCCTTAAAACATTTTATGAGCATTTCAACATCCACATTTTTTAAAATAAGTTCACTGCACAGGTCTATTTTTTCGTTTAAGTCACCTACTTCACTACTTTGAACCAATCCCAAATGTCTGCTTTTAAGAGAAAGCATTTCATTCTTTGGAATATAGCCAAATACCTTTAAGTTACAATTTTTTTCTACGGCAGCTTTTAAAAGTTTATAGTAACTATCTCCTATATTATTGAAGATTACACCTGCTATATTTAAATTTTCAAAGTTCACTATTCCATTTATTTCAGCACATAAAGTGGTACTTTGAGATTTAGGACTCATAACAAGTACTATAGACAAATCAAGTACTTCAGCTATATTAGCTGTTGAATACTTGCTATCTATTCCCTTGCCGTCATATAATCCCATGACACCTTCAATTATTCCTAGTTCTCCTCTTCCTCTACTGAATGAAGCCTTTACTCCCTCTTCTCCCATAAGGTATAAATCCAAATTCCTAGAACTAGTTCCAGTTATACTTCTGTGAAATGCAGGATCTATATAGTCCGGTCCTACTTTGTAACCTTGAACTTTATAGCCTTTTTTCATAAGTGCTTTCATAAGTCCAATTGTTACTGTAGTCTTTCCACCTCCACTGCTGTTTGATGATACAATAATACTTTTCAATATCCATCACCCTATTTCATTTTTTACTTAAAATCTTCTTTAATCCACCTGCATATATCAAGAGCATAATAAGTAATTATCATTCCTGCTCCTGCCCTCTTTATACAAGTGAGCATTTCCTCTACTATAGCTTTTTCATTTATAAGACCAGCTTTAGCTGCTGCCTTAACCATGGCAAATTCTCCACTTACATTATAGGCAGCTACTGGCAAGTCGAATTTGTCTCTGGCAAGTCTTATTACATCTAAGTAAGGAAGGGCTGGTTTTACCATTATTATGTCTGCTCCCTCTTTTATATCATCTTCTATTTCCAGCATAGCTTCTCGTACATTAGCCGGGTCCATCTGATAACCCTTTCTGTCTCCAAATTTAGGTGCTGAATCTGCTGCTTCTCTAAAAGGTCCATAAAATGCAGAACAGTATTTAGCACTATAAGCCATTATAGCTACATTTTTAAATCCATTTTCATCTAATATATTTCTAATAGCTTCAACTCTTCCATCCATCATGTCTGATGGTGCTACCATATCTGCTCCAGATTTAGCATGAGACAAGGCTATTTTAGCTATATATTTAATTGTTTCATCGTTATCTACTTCATGTCCATTAAGTATTCCACAGTGTCCATGGCTTGTATACTCACACATGCATACATCTGTAATTATATAAAGTTCTGGATCTAATTCCCTTAGTTTTTTAACTGCCCTTTGGATTATTCCATTTTCCTCAAAAGCGGAAGTTGCCACTTCATCTTTATGGTCTGGAATTCCAAATAAAATTACACTCTTTACTCCTGCATCTTTAATTTCTTTTACAACTTCAGGAAGTCTATCAATGGAATAGTGGTAATTATTGTCCAGTGAAGATATCTCTTCTTTAATATTTTCTCCTTCTACCACAAAAAGTGGATAAATAAAATCACTTGGATTAAGTACTGTTTCCCTAACCATATCCCTTATAACTGGATTTTTTCTAAGTCTTCTATGCCTCATAAACATTTTATTACGTCCTTTCTTAAATTTTCCACTTAAAAGTCCTAACTCTTACCCTCAAGTAATCTTTTTATAACTCCTTCTGTAGTATATTCCTCAGACATTTCATAATCTATATCATGTTTCTTTAACTCTTTACCTGTTATAGGACCTATAGAAATTACCTGTTTTTCCTTTATAGCAGAAAGCCCTACAAGTTCTATCATATTCCTAACTGTAGTTGGACTTGTAAAAATAACTGTATCCACATCATTAAAGCAATCTTTATCGGTTAGGCTCCCAGCTACTGTCTCATAAGTATAACACTCATCTACCATGCAGCCTTCTTCTCTCAAGGCTTCTGCCAAATAAGGCCTTGCGTTTTTAGACCTTGGAATAAATACTCGGTCTCCTTTTTTTATGAAATCTTTCATTTTGTCATGGAGACTTTCAGCTACAAACTTTTCTGCCACTATTTCAGGTATAATCCCTTTCTTTTTTATAGCTCTTTCTGTAGCAGGACCTATAGCTGCAAATTTTCCTTTTATATTTCTAATATCATAGTTTTCAGTTAGAAGCCTTTCAAAAAAACTATTCACTCCATTTACACTGGTGAAAATAATATAATTATACTTCGGAAGTTTATCTAAATATTCTTTAATATTTTCCGAAGTATAATTTATTTCTATGGAATGTATCTCGGTAACCTGGGCTCCTAGATCAAGAAGTTTTTCTCTCATTTCACGAGACTGGGACTTTGACCTTGTAATGCATATATTTTTCCCAAAAAGAGGCTTTTTTTCATACCAATCAAGCTGCTCATTAAATTTTATAACATTACCTATAACTATTATGCAGGGAGAAGTTACTCCTGCCTCTTCAGCTTTTTCCTTTATGTCTTTTATTTTTCCTACAACTTTTTTCTGCTTTGATGTAGTTCCCCTCATAACTACTGCACAGGGAATATTTTCATCCATACCATTTTGTGTAAGTTTGCTGCATATTACTTCTAAATTTCTAAATCCCATTAGGAAAATCAGTGTTCCTCCTATTTTAGCTGCAGCTTCCCAATTAATATCAAGCTTTTCAGCAGTTTTTCCTGTAAAAACATGAAAACTTCGAGCTACCTTTCTATGAGTTACAGGTATTCCTGCATAATTTAAAGCTGAAATTGGAGAAGTTATTCCTGGTATGACCTCAAACTCTATATTTTCTTTTAAAAGAGATAAGGCTTCTTCCCCTCCTCTTCCAAATACATATGGATCTCCGCCCTTAATTCTTCCTACTACATGTCCTTTTTTAGCAAGTTCAACTAACATGTTATTTATTTCATCTTGATTTTTATAATGACATCCTGGTTCCTTACCGCAGTAATATATTTCACAGTCATCATTTACATATTTTAAAATTCCGGGGCCTGCCAATCTGTCATACATAACTGCAGTACATTCACTAAGTTTTCTCACTGCCTTTAAAGTTATGAGTTCCTCATCTCCAGGTCCTGCACCAATAAGATAAACTTTACCCATAGTATCCTCCTTAAGCTTTCAATATCATTTTTGCAAGTTTTTCACCTAAAAGCATATAATCTTCCTTGTTCCCTGTTGCATCCTTTTTTATAAGTTTATTTCCTACCATGAACATTCCCATGATATTTATAGTATCCTTGTCTATTTTTGCATAGGCACCTATGGTGGAATGACAATCTCCATTTAATGTCCTCATAAAGCTTCTTTCAGCTTCTACACAAATTCTTGTATTTTCATCATCTAATTTACTGAAAAAACTCTTATTTTTACTGTCTTTTTTTGTCTCTATGCCAAGGGCTCCTTGTCCAATTGCAGGTACCATATCTTCCACTTTAAAATACTCAGTAACTAGTTCATCTAAGTGAGATCTTTTAATTCCTGCAGCTGCCAAAACTATTCCATCTAAGTTTTGGCTTTCTATTTTACTTATTCTAGTCTGTATATTTCCCCTTATAGGAACTATCTCTATATCTGGCCTTAATACCTTTAACTGGTCTGCTCTTCTATTGCTACTAGTCCCAATTTTAGCTCCTTTAGGAAGTTTATCAAAAGTCACTTTGTCCTTAGATACAAATGCATCCCTTACATCTTCTCTCTGCAATATAGCAGCTATTTCAAAATCTTCTGGTACATCAAAAGGTACATCTTTCATGCTGTGAACTGCTGCATCTGCTTCATTTTTAAGAAGTGCCAGCTCAATTTCCTTTAAAAAAAGACCTTTTCCACCTATTTTATTTAGAGCTATATCAAGTCTCTTATCTCCCATGGTTTCTATAAGCACTTTTTCACATTGTGCACTGTAATTTTTTTTTAGCATATCCATTACTATTTCAGTCTGAATCTGGGCTAATTTGCTCTTTCGAGTTGCAATTTTAAAATTCAAATGTTATCACCATCCTGTGTTATCCTCAAATTTGCTATCGTAAAACATATTTATTACATCTAGAGCCTTTCCTTTTTTATAAAAAAAGTAAAAATCGTCTGTACATATAAACTTCATAATTTTTCTCTTATCTTCTATGCTGCAAATACTATTTCTTATATGAGAAGTAAACTCTACAAATTCATCATATTCTTTTACATAATCTACCATCTTATTTGCAATAAATACGGAAGTTACAGGTGATACCCCTTTAGTATTTATTCCAATTGAAATATTTTTAGTATTTCTCTGGCAGGGTGTAATGCAGTTTCCATTTTCAGGGTTGGTTGCATCTATATATATTTTACACAGTGTTTTACAATCCTCTGCTATGCTGCAGTTTGTTTTGGAATCATCTGTAGCTATTACTACGATATTCTTGTCTTCTATATACTTTTTTTCATATTCTCCATAAATTATGTGTACATTAGAAAGACTATCTATATTTTCAAAGTCATCCATAAATTTTTTAGACAGTATAAAAACCTGGCATCCTTTTTTTGAAAAGGTTTTTGATTTAATATAGGCTGCATATCCTCCCCCAAGTACAATGACTTTTATTTTAGGGGATAGCAGCGATACAAGTATATTATTATCTTTTAAATTATCGCCCTTCATCTCTCCTTCTCCCCTAAATCTAATCAGTTATAGCCTTACTTATTTCTTTTAATACCTGGAGTATTCTTTCATTTCTCCATCCATCCTTTACAGCTAATCTTATGAATTTATTGTTCAATCCTTTAAAATTACTGCATTTTCTTATGAGCACATCTTCCTTTAAACATTTATCATATAGCTTTTCACAATCCTCATATTTTATTTTACACAATACGAAATTGCTATAGCTATCATACACTTTTTCAAACAAAGGAATTTCTTTTAACTCATCTAGCATAAATTTTCTCTCTTTTTCTATCCAGCAGAGTGAATCTTCTATATACTTCTTATCTTTAAGAACACTTTCAGCTGCTATTTCTGCAAAGGAATTTATGTTCCATGGGTTTTGTTTGGATTTTATGATTTTTATTAAATTTTCATTCTTACAAAGTCCATATCCCATTCTTATTCCCGGCAGTGCAAAAAACTTAGTAAGAGCCCTGATCAAAAATATACATTTATATTTCTGCGATTCCCTTAAAAAAGAACATCCCCTTTTTCCTGTAAACTCCACGAAAGCTTCATCTATAATTATTGTTTTATTATTTTCCTCACAGTAATTAAGTATTTCTTTAAACTTATCTTTATCTATTACACCACCATTTGGGTTATTCGGATTACCAATAATTAATGCTTCTGCCTTTGTGATTTTTTGTCTAATATCTTCATAATCATACTCCATATTCTCTTTTAAATGGGAATGTATTATTTGGCAGTTCCATTTTACTGCATTTTTTTCATATTCTATAAAAGAAGGTACTACAACGCAGATGCTTTTAAATAAGCTGATTACAAGATCTATTATTTCTGCAGCTCCATTACCTAATACAATGTTTGCATCTTCCATACTGCTTGATGCTTTTTCTTCTTCAATATAAAAGTAATTTAATGAGAATTTTATATACTCTTTTATTGAATTTTTAAGTTGTCTATACTCCACATCAGGATACTTTTCTACATTTTTTAATGCTTTCTCTACATTTTCTTTGAAACTTAAAGGTAGTCCTAGTGGATTTATATTTGAACTAAAATCCAAAAGTTTCCTTCCTTTCAAAAGTCCCTCTGTATATATATCTCCACCATGTTCCATAATAACACGTCCTATATCATCGATTTTCTAAATTACACTTTAGATAAGCCAATTATAACTATTCCACATAAAATCATAAAAAGTATTTCAGTAAAATACATAATTATTATACACTGTCCTATGTGTTTAAAACTTAATTCCACAAGTTTATCTCCTATGGTAGGCTTATAAACTACTTCACCAAAATAAACATTTGTACCTCCAAGCTGTATTCTCATAGCTCCGGCAGCTGCTGCTTCAGGATAGGCACAATTAGGACTCTTATGGTTTTTCCTGTCCCTTATCATTATTTTAAAAGCCTTGATTGGATTTCCTTTTACTACAAAAGCTGATATACACATAAGTACTCCGGTAACTCTAGAAGGTATAAAATTAAACACGTCATCCACCTTTGCAGAAAAAAATCCTACGTACCTGTACTTTTCATTCATATAACCAAGCATTGAATCCATTGTATTTATTCCCTTATAGAGCATAGCAAGTGGTGCTCCAAAAATAGCTGCATATATAAGTGGTGCTATAACCCCATCAGAAGTATTTTCCGCCACAGTTTCCACATCTGCCCTTATTATTTCCTGACTGCTTAAAGATGATGTATCCCTTCCTACTATATAAGAAAGCTTCTTTCTTGCGTCTTTAACATCTTCTTTTTTTAGGGCATAGTATACTTTTTTAGCCTCTACAGCAAGACATTTAGCAGATATAGTTGTCCAAATAATAAATGTATTTACTATGTTATACAAAATAATATTTTTCCTTAAAAGCAGTAGCACTATAAAGGGTATAATGAAACTAACAAACGCTACTAAAAAAACTATTAATCCGCCAAAAGCCTTTAAGCTCTCATCTTTTTTACAAAGTTTTCTTCCCTTTTTCTCTAAATAAGATATAAACTTTCCTATATATATAACAGGATGGGGAAACCAATAGGGATCTCCAATTATCCAATCAATTATAACTGCTATCATAATATCTATTAAATTCATAAGTACAAAAGAACTGGACAAATTTAACCCCCCTCTTTTCTAATATTAATTTACTATCTCAACTTTCGCACATACGAAATTTTAACTTAATGTAAAAAAATTGCGAAGCAACTTTTTTTGAGAGGACAGAGGACAATTGACAGAGGACAGTGAAGGAGGATTTTTCTCCGCTACACTACGAAAAACCTTTAATTTAAAAGAAACTCACGTTTTTTTGTTTCTAAGAAGTATTTTCTGAGCAAGCAATTATCTGAAAATCACAGATTTTAGAGCCTGCTTAAGAGATGTTTTGCATTAGCAAAACAAGCTTAAAAATAAATTAGTTTTCTGACGTAAGGAGGAAAACTCACCTTCATTGTCCTCTGTCCTCTGTCAATTGTCCTCTTGAAAATATTGTGTCACAAAGTTTTTAAACTGCGAAAGTTGAGTTACTATCTTTTAATACCCATAATATTGTATATCCTGTCTATATCTAAATTCTTTCTAACTATGCTTGCTAACTTATCTAATTCTCCTTCTCTAAGATTTTCATATGCTTTTGATTTTTTATAATCTAATCCTTTATTTTCCCTTATTTTATTCACAATGAATTCTCTAAAGTCAATTCCATCGAAAATTCCATGTATATAAGATCCGATTACATTTCCTGACATATTTATGGCACCGTCTTGTATATCAACTTTTTCACCATTTTTATCTGTTATATTAAATAATGGTCTTGCATCTTTTCCATATTTACATATTCCCATATGTATTTCATATCCATACACATCTAACTTTCCATTAGTTATGGTTTTGCCATCTTTTTTCATTGGAAAATCAACTTCACTTTTTGCATTTACTCTAGTTGTAACCTTTTCTTTTTCAAATATGGTTTCTATATCTAAAAGTCCTATGCCTTCTACTTTTCCTACATCTGTCTCAACTCCATAAGGATCTTCTATGACTTTACCAAGCATTTGGTATCCACCGCACAGCCCTATTACAATTCCACCTTTACTATATTTTTTTATGCGATCTTCAAGGCCGCACTGCCTAATTTTAAGTAAATCTTCTATAGTATTTTTACTTCCTGGAATAATTACTAAATCTGGATTTCCAAACTCTTCTACAGAAGTTATAAATCTTACCGAAATATCTTCTTCACTTTTAAGTGCGTCTAAATCAGTAAAATTAGATATATGAGGCAGCTTTATTACAGCTATGTCAATGGGTGCTGTAACTTTTTTATTGAACTCCACAGCTCCATCTTCATCCTCAAGAGCCAGTCTAAAATAAGGTATAACACCAAGACAAGGTACCTTTATTATATCCTCAAGCATCTTAAGGCCAGGATCCAGTATATCTTTATCTCCTCTAAATTTATTTATTATAGTGCCTTTTACTCTTTTCTTCTCCTCTTCTGTAAAAAGTAGCATAGTTCCTGCTAGAGATGCAAATACTCCACCTTTGTCTATGTCTCCCGCTAAAAGTACTGGTGCATCTACTGATTCCGCCATACCCATATTAACAATGTCTCTATCCCTCAAATTTATTTCTGCAGGACTGCCTGCCCCTTCCATTACTATTATGTCAAATTTTTTCTCCATTTTTTCAAAGTGTTCTTTGAGCATATCTCTAAATTCCAGTTTCAAATTATGATACTGCATTGCAGTGCTGTTGCCATACACTTTTCCGTTAACTATAATTTGGCATTTCTTATCTGAAGTTGGTTTTAATAATATAGGGTTCATATATGCTTCTGGCTGCAAACCGGCTGCATAAGCCTGAAGCACCTGAGCTCGTCCCATTTCTTTGCCATCTAATGTTATATAAGAATTCAATGACATATTTTGAGATTTAAAAGGACACACTGAATAGCCATCTTGTTTAAATATTCTGCAAAGGGCTGAAACAATTATACTTTTTCCTACAGAAGAACCAGTTCCCTGAATCATAATTTTTGCCATAATAATTACTCCTCCCAAACTTCGTAAATATAATAAAAATCTTGCCTTTAATTGATACATATCTACATACTACACTTAAAGGCAGCAAGCTTTAGAAAGCCAACTGCCTTTACCATAAAAAACCCCAGATTGAGCTGAGGTTAACCATACTAAAAGTTTCTTTCCCTCCGAAAGCATATAAATAACAATCAGGCAGGTCTCCTGGCTTATGATTCATATTTACTTTAACCTTCCTCTTTTTAAGAGTGGTAACTAAAGTTCATCATCAACTACAGTAGCGGGGGCTGCTGCGGAATTTAACCGCATTCCCTTTTCACCTATAAAGGCACCTGAATTTTCTATTCAATTTACACTCTAAGTTTATTATAATTAGGGTTTTATGTCAACTTCGATTGTCTAATATATTACATAAATCAAATGGAAATCTCATCCAAATTTTAAAGTTTTACAGAGTAAATAGCATTATATTATATTATATTTTACTAAAAATTCAGTATCCTCCATTACTTTGCTGTAAGAATCATCTCTTATTATATGATGATCTTCAGAAAATACAAGAACTCGTTTAAAAAGTCCATTAACATATTCAAAATCATGTGTTGAACATATTATAGTTTTCCCTGCTTTATTTAATTTGATAAAAAGATCATTTAAAAATTTCTTTCCCTTAGGGTCTATTCCACTTATAGGTTCATCTAAAACCAAGACTTCAGGGTTAAGAGCAAGTACAGCAGCTATAGACACTCTCTTTTTTTCTCCTCCACTTATGTTATAAGGCTCCCTATTTTCTAAATCTTTCACATTTAAAAGTTCCAGACAGTCATTTACCCTTTTATTCACTTCATCTTCGTCCATTCCCATTTGCCTTGGTCCAAAAGCAATTTCCTCATATACATTAGAACAAAAAAGCTGTGCATCAGAGTTTTGAAATACAAATCCCACTTTTTTGTGAAACCTCTTTGAAAAATTACCTTTTTCCAATTCATCTTTACATATTTTTACATCATTAAAATAGTAATTTCCCTTTGTGGGAAATACCACTCCATTTAATAATTTTAAAAAGGTAGATTTGCCACTTCCATTTGCACCTATAAGTGCTACCGATTCTCCTTGTTCTATAGTTACATTTATATCTTTTAATACTTCATTATTTTTATATTTAAAAAAAACATTCTCAATTTTTATCATCTTAATCCCACCCTAGATATGTAAAAATACATAATTATGATAAGCACATTAATTACTAAATATATTAGATCAAAAAACTTAAGCCTAAATTTTTTGTGAGATACATATTCTCCTGTAAATCCTCTACATTCCATGGCACAATACATTTCATCTCCCATTTCTTTTGATTTCAAAAATAAACTGCCAATTATCTTTGAAATAGAAGAATATTTTTTGTTATTTTTACCTATTGATCTAAGTTTTAATGCATAAAACATGTCCAAAGAAAATTCACCTAATATATAAATGTATTTTAAAGTTATGTCAAATACCAGAATAAATATATCCGGTATAAAAAACATCTTTAGTGCCCTAGTTATATCATACCATTTAGTTGTATAGGATAAAACATTTATCGAAATTATAGTACCAACTACTTTTAGTAAAAGCATTTCACTATTTCTAATATTCCCCATAAGCATAGAAGGTATGAGCATTATAAACGTAAAAAATGGAATAGAAATACTTAAAATCAGTATTCTTTTTATATCTCTTACATCTAAAAAGCTTAAAATTAGTAGAAAATAAACATCTACAAGCATTATATAAGTAAAATTTTTAGATAATGATAAAAATAATATATTTAGAATAGTAAATGATAGTTTTAGCATAGGATTTAAATTATACATAAAACTATTATTTACTTTATTGTTCCTTTTAATAAGAGATAACAGATGTAATATAGAAAAAATACTTTTATCTATAAATTTATCCTTATCCTCTTCAGGAATGTATTCATCTTTTTCTAAAAGCCATTCTTCCATAAATACACCTTCAATTCTAATTTTTAAATTTTTGCACTTGCTTGTTAAAAATCTGCAATTGGTAATATACAATTTATTATAAATATAACACTTGTCTTTAGTATACCCATACTTATTAAATCAATCCATAAAAAGCATACCATACTCCTACTACTATAGCTGTTCCACTTTCCTGTTCTTTAATTAAAAAGTCCTTTATTTCCTCTTTATAAAGTGATATCACCTGTATTTCTTCATCTGGCTCCAACTTCTGTATAGGAATTTGATTTTCCATTAAATCTTCATATATATCAACCCTTACTAACCTGACCTTATCTGTTAAAAGTGCAGGATTTGAATATAGCACAGGACTTATTGATTTTACTTCTCCCTTATATCCAGTTTCTTCTTCTAACTCTCGTAGTGCATTTTTTCCTATATCATCATCTTCCATAAGACCTGCTGGAAAACCAATAACATATTTATCTATAGCTGGTCTGTATTGTTTGATAAATACATACTTATTAGATGGTATAAGTTTACTAATTATTACTACTGTATTTGTCGTATTGGTTCTCTGTACTCTTTCCCACCTTAGCTCTTTATTATCTTTTCCCTTATAAGTTACCTCCTCTAATTGAACCCATTTTCCTTTATACATCGTTTTTTTTGATATTCTTTTCATAGATCCTATCCTCCTATTTTTTTAGCCTCCTGGCCTATTATCATAATTCCTTTTTTTATATTTTCTTCACTGACCCTTGAAAATCCAAGTCTCAGTGTATCATATCCTTCATCATTGACATAAAACACATCTCCCGGAGTAAATATTACTCCTCGTTTGCAGCACCTTTCTAAAAGTTGCCTGGAACTTATATTCTTTAGTTTTATAAATATATGCATGCCACCTTCACCTAATATCTCTTCGTAGGGGATATATTGCTTTACACACTTTAAGGTAAATTCATATTTTTCCTTATATACTCTTCGAGCTTTCTTTATGTATTTTTCAAAATTGCCTTGGTTTAAGTAATCATAAAAAATTGCCTGATCTAAAGAAGAAGTGTGAATATTTCTAGCCCTTTTAGAACTCTCTAAATAATTTATAAGCACTTTATCTGCCAATACCCATCCTATCCTTATTCCTGGAAATAATACCTTTGAAAAACTTCCTATATATATAATACTATTTCCGCTGCCACTAAAGGCAGCTATAGGTGATATATGAGTTCCTGAATACCTAAGTTCTTCGTTAAATCCGTCTTCAATTATAGGTACATTATAGCCTTTAAGTATATTGTACAATTCTACCCTATTTTCTGGAGACATAACAATACCTGTAGGATTTTGATATGATGGAATAAAGTATGATATTTTAAAATTATTTTTTCTCAATTCTTCACTAAGGTCTTTTAAACATACCCCATCTTTTTGAACTTTTACCCCAGTTATATTAAGTCCATGTAATTTCATGATTTTAATGGCAGTATTATGGGTTGGATTTTCACACAATATATTATCTCCCCTATCCGTAAGACAAGATAATATTAAATCAAATCCTTCTGTAAATCCATTTGTTATAAGTATATCCTTCCCTTTTGTACAAACTCCTTTACTTTCCATATATTTAAGTAAATATTGAATAAGAGGCTTGTAACCCTTAGCATACCCATAATTCAATACTTTTTGTCCTTCTATAGACATACGGTTTAAAAAAGCCTTTTTAAATTCATCTACATTAAAAAGTTTTTCATCAGGAGCTATGCTTTTGAAAGATATCATGCCCTTTTCCCACTTGGCTTCATGTTTTATTATATCTAATTTTTCTGAAAGTTTTCCATACTCATTTATTTTATCTTCCCAATTTATATTCCATTTTTCCTGAAAATCTACTTTTACATCTGAAACAAATGTACCTTTTCCCTTTTTTACATATACAAATCCTTCATCCTGCAAAAATTCATAAGCATAAATTACAGTATTTCTACTTATTTTTAACATTGAAGCCAGGTCTCTTGTAGACGGAAGTTTTTCTCCACTTCTAAGCATACCTTTCAGTATCATATCTTTAATATAATCTTTTAGCTGTATATATACAAGACTCTCTTTATTTATCCTCAGTTCCGAAAACATAACAAGTTTCACCTCATAATATATTTTTGCACAATTTTGCAAATAAATAAAGGACATTATTATAAAATAAGTTAATATACGTTATTGACATAAATTCAAAAAAATGTTTCAATAGCACTGACTAGTCAGTTAATATTTAAAAATTTTATATTTTGATATAATGTGATTAATGAAAATAATTTCCAATATATTTACAATAGGAGGATACATATATGTTGAGAAATATTATAAAAGTTTTTAAAAAAGATATGAAAAATACTGTGAAAAATAAAATGACAATGCTAATTGTTGCAGGTGTATGTATTCTCCCATCCCTATATGCATGGGTGAATATAGGAGCATGCTGGGACCCTTACGGAAATACAAATACTATTCCTGTAGCAATTGTCAATGAGGACAAGGGTACAAGTTTTAGAGGAAAAAATTTAAATATAGGAAATAAGATTGTAGAAAAATTGAAAAATAATCATAAAATAGGATGGAAATTTGTAAATGCCAAAAATGCAGATATGGGTATTGTAGATGGTACATACTATGCAGTGATAAAAATTCCAGAAGATTTCTCAAAAGATCTTGCAAGTATAACATCAGATGATCCTAAAAAGGCCCAGATTATTTATAAAGTAAATACCAAAAATAGTCCTGTGGCTATTAAAATAACTGATGCAGCAAGAAATACCCTGGAAAAACAGATAAAATCAAACTTTATATATACAGTAAATCAAACTATATTTTCTTTCTTAAACGTCCTCGGTAAAAATTCAGATGAAAACAAACAAAACATTATAAATTCAAGGATAACCACTTTAGAAAATGGTAATGAAAGCAATATTTCATCTATACTATCCCTTCAATCCTCAATGAACAATGCATTTGACAACATTAGAATTAACTTAAGTACCTCAAAAACTGATATGTATAGAATTCAAAACTTAATATTAAGCTTAAATTCATCAGCTTCAAATGATAAGTACTCAAATATAGATACCACTGTAACTAAAATAAATTATGAAATAAATATATTTTATAATAAAATAACTTCCATCATTAACTTTCTTGAAAAAATTAATGATTTTAAGCAAGATGACAACACATCAGAACTTATATATTCATTAAAAAATATTAGAAATTCACTAAATATAGAAAAAAACAAAATAAATGATATTCAAAAACAACTTGATAATTCAACTAGCGTAAATAACTCCTTGATAAATTCAATAGCAAATGATACTGCAAATTTAAATCAGCAATTAATAGATGAAACCAACAAATACAATGAAGAAGTAAGAAAAAATTTAAATTTCACAGCATCCGAACTCATTGAATCCACAAAGGAAGCTTCTTCTGTTTTAAAATCTGTACAGGATCTTACTTCCCAAGGAAATAGCTCTATAGATGTACTGATAGATGGAAGCAATCTAGCAGCAGATTCATCCAGCAAACTAAACAATAAATTGCTCCAATTTAAGAATATTATTAATAACTTAGCAAATAAACTTAAATTGATAAACAACGATGACATAATACAAATAATTACCATATTACAAGATGATCCTAACTTTATAGGAAATTTTGTATCGGATCCATTTAATGTTAAAGAGGAGAATATATATACTATTTCAAACTTTGGTTCATCCATGGCTCCAGATTATACCACACTTTCAATCTGGATTGGTTATATTATACTTGTATCCATTTTTAAAACTGATGCAGACAGATTTGAGGGAGATGAGGGTTTAAAACCAAGGGAAAGATATCTTGGCAAAATGAGTACCTTCATAGCTTTTGGATTAGTACAGGGATTTATAGTTGCTGTTGGAGACAAACTTTTGCTAAATGTCCAAATGACGAATGTGTTTTTGATGATAATGGTAGCACTGGTTTCATCTCTAACTTTTACTGTAATAACATATACTCTTGTTTCCATGTTTGGAAATGGAGGGAAGGCTCTATCCATTATTTTTCTTATAACTCAGATAGCTGGAAGTGGAGCCACTTATCCAATACAACTTGATCCGCTTATTTTTAGGATAACACAACCTTTGTTTCCATTTACCTATTCAGTAAGTGGATTCAGAGAAGCTATTGCAGGACCGCTTATAAGTATTGTATCTATGGATTTTATGTTTATGCTTCTAATTTCAATATGTTTTATAGCGTTTGGCCTGTTTTTAAAGAAACCTTTGCAAAATAAAATTTATAAATTTAGAATGAAACTTAAAGAATCTGGCATGGGAGATTAAATTAAGATATTATTTTTATGAGGAGTGAATGCATTGAATATAGTATTTAAGCTATTAAAAAGAGATTTTAAAAATATAATAAAAGCTCCGTCAGTACTTGCTTTAATTTTATTATTGTGTTTCCTGCCATCTCTTTATGCCTGGATTAATATTAAAGCCTCATGGGATCCTTATGTCAATACAAATAGAATACCTATAGGTGTAGTAAACAATGACAGCGGTGCAACTTTTAATGGAAAAAATATAAATGTTGGAAATGAAATAATTAATAGTTTAAAGAAAAATAATTCTATAAATTGGATTTTTATAGATGACTGGCAAGGAAATTATAACCTTAATTCAGGAAAATATTATTCACTTATAGAGATACCTGCTGACTTTTCCAGCAAACTTTTAACTTTAACTACAACTTCTCCCGAAAAACCTAATATAATCTATAAGTCTAATGAAAAATTAAATGGAATAGCCACTAAAATTACAGATTCAGCTAAAACTTCCCTAGCAGATAATATAAGAAGTACTTTTGTAAAATCAGTAAACAAAGAATCCCTCAAACTACTAAATTCTACAGGTAAAAAGCTTGAAGCGGACAAGCCTGAAATTTTGCAATTAAAGGATACCTTACCTGAAGCCATATCCACTGTAGCTGATATAAAAAATCATATATCAAAAGAAAATTCTAACTCAGAAAGTCTTCAGAAATATCTAAGTGGAGTTCAAACAGATTTGCCGAAGTTGTCCAAGCAGATAAACAGCCTTCATACTATTGTAGCACAGAGCAAGGCACTGACTTTATCCACCAAACAATCTGTAAATTCCACACAAAGTGATTTGAATAAGGATATATATGAAATTGAATCAAAAGAAAATCAGGTTCAACTTTTGCTTAACAACTTACAAAATATAAATAACGAAAATACTGGTAAAAGTTCAGCAAACAGTATTATTGACACTATGGATAATTTAAATAGTCCTTTAATAGACAAATTGGATACAGATATTAAAATTCTAAATGAACTAAATGAAATTACAACTACTAATATAACAAGTGATCTTATAAATTCATTGGAATCACTAAGAAATTCATTAAACACTGAAAACAATTATTTAGCTGAGCTAAAAAAATTAGTAAATAACAATTCTTCACAAGATACCATTAATGAAGTTATAGTTAAACTCTCTGCATTAAGCAGTGAATTATCAACAGATATAATCAACGTATCAGATAGATTTTATTCAGAAACATATGAGTCCATGAATTTATTATCAGATACACTGACATCTAATTTAGATAGTATTGATTCTGTACTTAACGTAACTGGGCAATTGGTACCTGAACTAAACCTCATGGCAAGTTCAGGAATATCAAACAATAAAAATTTAGTTAATCAAAGAAACAAATTGAATAAAAAATTGACAGATATTCAAAATAACTTAAACAAATTAAGTAACAAAATGAAGGACTTAAATGATGAAAACTTAACTTCAATAATAAATATAATGGAAAAGAGTCCTGATAAAATATCAGAACTTATATCATCACCTATTGAAGTAAAAAATGTTGAACTATACAATTCGGGTCTTTTTGGATATGGAGTAACACCTTTTTATACTACTCTCGCAATATGGGTTGGAGTTTTGTTGTTATGCTCCATTCTGACATTGAAATGTAAGGATCTTGAAAGTGGAGAAAAAGTAAACTTGTCACATAAATATTTTGCCAAATTACTTCTGTTTTTGATAATATCAATTATACAAACTATCATTATAACTTTGGGAGACATATATATAGTAGGAATAAAGCCTGAAAGTCCAAAGCTTATGATGGGATTTGCACTTGCCTGCAGCTTTACTTTCACTATCATTGTAGTTACGTTGGTGTCTGTTATGGGTAATATTGGAAAAGCAGTTGCAGTTGTAATAATGGTTTTTCAAATTGCAGGTGCAGGAGGACTTTATCCTGTAAAGACCTTACCTCAAATATTTGAAGTACTAGAGCCACTTTGGCCTTTTACATATGCTATAAATGGATTCAGAGAAGCTGTAGCAGGACCTATTTGGAGTAATGTGTATAAAGATTTTCTCACTTTAATGGCTTTTGCAGGTGCATTTTTGATTATTTCCATTTTAAAGAAACCTCTTCATAGATTAACTGATAAATCAGAGCGTGAATTCAAAAAATCAGGTTTATAGTATTAACAATCATAATGCGATGCAAGAACATACTTACATCGCATTATGATTAAAATTCAGTATTAAATCTTCTTTCGTATTCTTCTATGAGAGGAGCTTTAAAATCTGGATGAGCAATACCTATAAGTGCCCTAGCCCTTTGCTTTAAGGTTTTACCCCTAAGTGCAGCAATACCATACTCTGTAATAATATAATCTACATCAGTTCTTGAGGTTGTAACAGGTGTCCCTTTTTCTAGGAATGGAACTATTCTAGAAATTGTTCCTTTGGCCGCAGTAGATGGTATAGCAATAATAGCCTTTCCATCTTTACACATATTAGCCCCTCTTATAAAATCAACTTGTCCACCAATTCCACTTATCTGCTTCATTCCTATGCTTTCAGAACATACTTGTCCCGTTAAATCTACCTCAACACAAGAATTTATTGAAATCATTTTAGAGTTTTGCATTATAACTGTAGGATCATTTACATAATCTACAGGATAAGACTCTACCATAGGATTATCATCTACAAAATCATACAGTTTTTTTGTACCCATCAAGAAAGTTACCACTATTTTTCCTGGATGTAAAGTTTTTTTCTTATTATTAATTACACCTGCTTTTACCAAGTCAACTACACCATCAGATATCATTTCTGAATGTATACCTAAATCCTTTTTGTTTTTTAAAAATAACAGTACTGCATCTGGAATAGCGCCTATACCAAGTTGAAGTGTAGATCCATCTTCAATCAATGAAGCACAATATTCTCCTATAACCCTTTCAATTTTTCCTATCTTAGGTTTTTTTAACTCTATTAGAGGATGTGAAGTTTCTACTATATAGTCAATATCTGATACGTGTATAAATGAATCTCCTAAAACCCTAGGCATATTTTCATTTACTTCTGCAATTACCATTTTAGCGCATTCTGATGCTGGCTTAGTATAGTCATTGGCCAATCCAAAACTACAATAACCATGTTTATCAGGTTTGCTTACTTGAATTAATGCCACATCTATAGGCATTAATCCTGATTTAAATAATTTAGGCAATTCATAAAAAAAGCAGGGAGTAAAATCTGATCTTCCACAATTAACACCATCTCTAGTACTAGCACCTACGAATATGGAATTATAATTAAAATATTTTTCCATTCCTTCATGTGTATATTCGCCTTTTCCCATATCTACCATATGTAATATTTCTACATTTTCATAATTTTCTTTATTTGCAACTAATGCATCTACAAGATCTATAGGTTCTGCAGCTGCAATACCTAGCCCTATTCTACTATTAGAATCTATATTAGAAACAGCTTCTTCTGCACTTACTAATTTATTTTTGTACACTTTTTTCCAATTCATAAAAAATCATCCCTTCTATATATTATATTAAAATATTTAATTAAAAGTTTTTTACTATAAATTAAAAGCATTAATAATTATTTTTATAAGCTAATGCGCATTAACTATGTCAATAAAAATATTACTTCAAATTGTTAAAAAAAATACAAAAAATAATAATATAACATCTTAATAAAATTATACCACATTTCCATTATTTTATCTCTATTATTTTATCAAAATATTATGAATTTTAAACAAAAAATTACTACACCAACATGTCCTGTAGTAATTTTCAAATAAGCTTTTAGTTTTTACTTGCTAAAACGTTAACATTTTCGCATTTATTTTTATTCTTATACTTTTTCCTTTTTCTTACTAATGTTGATGCATCTATTCCTAATTCCTTTGCAGCTGCTCTAACATTTCCATACTTTTTAAAAGTAGTTTCTATAAGTTCTTTTTCTAAATTTTCAACAGCTTCCTTTAAACTAAAATGTTCATTTTTATTGCTAGTACCTATTATATTATTAGATTCTATTGCATTAGAATCACAATGCATTTTAATGTTTAAATCTAAATCACTTCTAAGTATTTTATCTCCTGTACACATAATTATAGTTCTTTCCATTATATTTCTAAGCTCTCTTACATTCCCGGGCCAGTCATACTTATATAAATAATCTACCGCTGCACAAGTTATGGACTTATTAAAATTATATTTCTTATTAAATTTATCTAAAAAATACATTACTAGAGGTTTGATATCTTTTCTTCTTTCTCTTAATGATAATACCTTAATTGGTACTACATTTAAACGATAGTATAAATCTTCCCTAAAAAGCTTTTTATCTACCATCTTCTTTAAATCTCTATTAGTTGCCGCTATAATCCTTACATCTATTTTAATAGTTTTAGTTCCGCCTACCCTTGTAATTTCTCCTTCTTGAAGTACTCTAAGAAGTTTAACCTGCATATCTAACGGCAGTTCACCTACTTCATCCAAAAATAAGTTTCCATTACTGCACAATTCAAACAATCCAATTTTACCTTCTCTATTAGCACCAGTAAAAGCTCCCTTTTCATAACCAAAAAATTCTGATTCCATAAGATGTTCAGGAATGGCACCACAGTTTACTTTTATAAAATTTTTATTACACCTTGCACTATTGTTATGTATATACTTAGCAACCTCTTCTTTACCTACACCTGTTTCTCCAAGTAAAAGCACCGTAGTATCTACCTTTGCTGCTTTTTTAGCCATTTCTAAAACACTAATCATATTTTCATCTTCTACTACCATATCTGAAAAATTTAAAAGCTCATTTTTTATATTCTTTATTTTAGAATAATTATCTTTATGAGAAATTTCTTCATCTCTTTCTATTTGCTCCTTTAATTCATATAGTTCTGTAACATCTCGTACACTTGTAACTACCATAGTTACATTTTCTTCTGTATCAAATATAGGATTACTAGAAACTAACACTTTTTTGCCTGTCTTGAGTTTTTGTTGAATTGTTACACTTTTTTTCTCTTTTAAAGTCATAAGAGTTGCAGATTTTGACATGTATCCGCTTTCTTGCAAAAACGCCATATTTTTTTTCAGTACTTCTTCTCTCTTCATACCTGTGATTTTTTCCCAAACTTTGTTTACTAATATAGTATTAGCATACTTATCCGTAACGTAAATACCATCACTAGAGCCTTCAATAACCTCCTGTAATTCTTTTAATTTAAATTTGGCACACTCTAACTCCTTTTCTGCATCATGCAAATTAGAAATGGAACTGTTCATTAATTGCTGAATTCCCATGACATAATCTCCCCCCTAATCCTCAGAAGTTTTAGTAACATTAAGCCAAAAGATAAATAAATTCATTTATTTATCTTTTGTATTAATTATACTATATAATTGTATTTAGTTCAAAAGTAAAAAACTCCGTATACAAGTTTTTACAAACTCATATACGGAACTTTTTCATCTACAATTTGAAGTGAGTGTTTAATAAATAATTAGTTATCTAAAGCTTTTATTTGAGCTACCATTTCTGGTACAACCTTCTTGTAATCTCCTACTAAACCTAGATCTGCCACTTGCATTATTGGAGCGCCCTCATCTTTATTTATAGCTATAATAAAATCGCTGTCCTGCATTCCTGCTAAATGCTGGATTGCTCCTGATATTCCACAAGCTATATATACTTGAGGTTTAACTGTTTGTCCTGTTTGTCCTACCTGACATGACTTGTCTATCCATCCATTTTCTATTGTAGGTCTTGATCCTCCTACTGCTCCACCAAGAACATCTGCTAATTCTCTTAATACATCAAAACCTTCTTTACTTCCTAATCCTCTTCCACCTGATACTATGATCTTAGCTTCTCCTATATCAACAACATCTTTTGCTATTTTTACTACGTCTTCTACTTTTACTCTTATATCTGTTTCTTTTAAATTAGCACTTATCTTTTCTATTTTGCCTTTTCTGGATTTATCCTCATCTAGTTTTGCAAATACTCCAGGTCTTACTGTTGACATTTGTGGTCTGTGTTTTGCAGTCTCTATTGTTGCCATCAAGTTTCCTCCAAATGCTGGTCTTGTCATTTGAAGATGTTTTGTTTCTGGATCTACATCTAATCCTGTACAATCAGCTGTAAGTCCTGTTGCAAGTCTTGCTGCAACTCTTGGTCCTAAATCTCTTCCTATATATGTTGCTCCTACAAGTATTATTTCTGGTTTTCTTTCTTTTACTAACTCACATATAACTTTTGTATATCCATCTGTTGTAAAATGTTTTAACAATGGACTATCTGCATATAATACTTTATCTGCTCCATGTGCTATTAAGTCTTTTGCTATTCCATCAGCTTGACTTCCAAGTAATAATGCTGTTACTTCAGTTCCTAATTTATCTGCTAATTCTTTGCCTTTTCCTATAAGTTCTAATGCCACTTTTTGCAGCTTTCCATCTCTTTGTTCAGCAAATACCCATACGCCTTTATAATCTGCTATATTCATGCTAAAAAACCTCCTATATAATCTTAAATGAACCTCATCGCCCTATTGTCAGATGAGTAAGCGATCATCTCAAAATCGTAAATTTTGGATGCTTGCTTATACGTAGTGTTTTTCTTTTAACTTTGAAACCGCATAAGCTGCTGCTTCTTTAAATGGTTTATTTATAACCTCTCCTGCACCTTTTGGTTCCTTTGTTGCTGATCTCTTTACCTTTGTTGCTGATCCTGATAATCCAAGAAGAGACTTATCTACACCTATATCATCTGCATTCCAAGTTTTTATTTCTTGATTAAATATCTTGAATATATTTTTCATATGCATATATCTTGGAGTATTTAACTCTTTTATTGCTGTTAAAAGCACTGGTGGCTTTACAGTTGAAGTCTCATATCCATCTTCCCATGCTCTTCTAAGCTTTATTTTATCTCCCTCAATGTCAACCTTTTCAACATATGTAACTTGAGGTATTCCTAAATGTTCTGCAATTTCTGGTCCAACCTGTGCTGTATCTCCATCTATTGCTTGTCTTCCTGCAAAAATTATATCATAATCTAATTTCTTTAATGCTCCTGCTAATGCATGTGATGTTGCTAATGTATCTGCTCCACCAAAAGCTCTATCTGACAATAATATTCCTTCATCAGCACCCATAGCCAAAGCTTCTCTTATAGCTGCTTGTGCCTGTGGAGGTCCCATACTTACTACTGTAACTTTAGCTCCTGCATTATCTTTTAATACCAATGCTTCTTCTAAAGCATTTTTGTCATCTGGATTTATTATCGATGGAACACCTTCTCTTATTAATGTTCCTGTCTTTGGATCTATTTTAACTTCTGTTGTATCTGGTACTTGCTTTAAGCAAACAACTATATTCATTTAAAAAACCTCCTATTTTAATCTACTTCTTTAACTTAAATCTACTTCTTTAACCTATTTCCGGATATAACCATTTTTTGAACCTGAGATGTTCCTTCATATATCTCTGTTATCTTAGCATCTCTCATCATTCTTTCTACTGGATAATCCTTAGTATATCCATATCCTCCAAATAGCTGTACTGCTTTAGTTGTTACATCCATAGCAGTATTTGCAGCATACAATTTTGCTCTTGCAGCATCTACTGTATAAGGAAGTCCCTGTTCTTTTCTCATTGCTGCTTTATATACTAAATTTCTTGCAGCTTCAATTTCTACATCCATATCTGCTACCATCCAAGCTAAGCCTTGGAATTTGCTAAGTGTTTTCCCAAATTGTTTTCTTTCTTTCATATATTGTACAGCTTCATCCAAAGCACCTTCAGCTAAACCTAATGCTTGTGCTGCTATACCAATTCTTCCTCCATCAAGAGTTTTCATTGCTATAGGGAATCCTTTTCCTTCTTTTCCTAGTAAGTTTTCTACTGGTACTTTAACATCTTCAAATACAAGTTCTGTTGTTGATGATGCTCTTATTCCCATTTTATTTTCAACTTTTCCTATTGAGAATCCTGGCATTCCTTTTTCTAATATAAATGCTGATATTCCATGATTTCCTTTAGTTCTATCTGTCATACCAAATACTATAAATGTTTCAGCATAACCACCATTTGTTATAAATATTTTCTGTCCATTTAATACATAGTGATCACCCTCTAAAACAGCCATGGTTTGTTGTGCTGATGAATCTGTACCTGCATTTGGTTCAGTTAAACCAAAAGCTCCTATTTTTTCACCTTTTGCAAGAGCTGGTAGGTATTTTTGTTTTTGTGCTTCTGTACCAAATTGTTGTATTACAGTTGCACAAAGAGAAGTATGTGCTGAAAGTATAGTTGATGTTGATGTACATACTTTTGCCAATTCTTCTACTGCTAATATATAGGAAAGTGTATCTCCACCAACTCCACCATATTGTTCAGCAATAGGTATACCCATCATTCCATATTTAGCCATTTTCTTTACAGTTTCAAGTGGATATCTTTCTGTTTCGTCTATTTCTGCTGCTAAGGGTTTAACTTCTGTTTCAGCAAATTCGCTTACCATTTGTTTTACAAATTCCTGTTCCTTTGTCAATGTAAAATCCATAAAAAGTCCTCCTAAATCTATTTTATTTAATTCAATAGTACACAATTAACTTTAGTACACAACATTAGCTTTAACATAAAGTTAAAGTTAATAATATAAAGTTAATAATATAACTTTAATATACAGTTAAAGCTATTATCAACTTTAACTGTATATTGTGATATTTTAAAATTAAATAAGTTTTAAAGTCTCAAGCCGGGAGCGGTCTCAAGCTCTTACCCTTTAATTTTTTTACTTAACATTTTTCAACTATTACAGTTGTTCCCATTCCTCCACCTATACATAAAGTTGCTAGGCCTTTCTTTGCGTCATCTCTTTTTTGCATTTCATATAAAAGTGTAGTTAAAATTCTAGCTCCTGAACAACCTACTGGATGGCCTAATGCTACAGCTCCTCCATTTACATTTACCTTGCTCATGTCGAATTTTAAATCTCTTGCTACAGCTATACTTTGAGCTGCAAAAGCTTCATTTGCTTCTACTAAATCTATATCTTCTATTGTTAAGTTAGCTCTTTCTAAAGCTAATTTAGTTGAATAATATGGTCCATAACCCATTATAGCTGGATCTAATCCTTTTGTTCCATAAGAAATTATTTTAGCCATTGGCTTTATGCCTAATTCTTTTGCTTTGTCAGCACTCATAAGTACTAGAGCTGATGCTGCATCATTTATTCCTGAAGCATTTCCTGCTGTAACAGTTCCACCTTTCTTAAAAGCTGGTTTTAATTTAGCTAATCCTTCTAATGTTGTTCCTGGTCTAGGTCCTTCATCAGTATCAACTACTATATCACCTTTTTTAGTTTTAACAACAAATGGAAGTATTTCATCTTTAAATCTTCCATTCTTTATTGCTTCTGATGCTTTTCTTTGTGATTCTACTGAAAATTTATCCTGATCTTCTCTAGTTATCTTCCATTGCTCAGCTACATTTTCTGCAGTAATTCCCATGTGGTAATGATTAAATGCACAATGCAAACCATCATGAAGCATAGAATCTTGAAGCTCTGTTGCTCCCATTCTTGATCCATATCTTCCTGATTGAAGTACATATGGTGCTCTTGACATGTTGTCCATTCCACCAGCAACTATAATATCTTCATCACCTGTTTTTATTATTTGTGCTGCTAAACTTACAGTCCTAAGTCCTGAACCGCAAAGTATGTTTAATGTAAAGGCTGGAACTTCTACTGGAATACCAGCGTATACTGATGCTTGTCTAGCTGCATTTTGTCCAAGTCCTGCTTGATATACACAACCCATCATTACTTCACCGACTTGTTCTGGTTTCAGTCCTGCTCTTTTTACAGCTTCTTTAATAACAGCAGATCCTAATTCAACAGTTGTTGTATTCTTGAATGCTCCTCCAAATTTACCTATAGCAGTTCTAACTGCACTAACTATAACTACATCTTTCATTTTATTAACTCCTCCTAAAATTCTTATTTATACACTTACAAGCGTATTTATATAACCATTATTTTATTTATATTGTCATTATTTATATTACCATTATTTTATCTATATTGCTATATATATTACTACATTTTACTACATTATTTTAATTATATTACCATATTTATATTACCATTTATTTATTATTTTGTATAGTCATAAAATCCTTTTCCAGTTTTTCTTCCTAATAGATTTCCTCTTACCATCTTTCTTAATAATGGATGAGGTCTATATTTTGAATCACCATACTCTGTATATAGAACTTCCATAACAGCTAAGCATACATCTATACCAATTAAATCTGCTAAAGCTAATGGTCCCATTGGATGATTAGCACCTAACTTCATTGCTGTATCAATATCTTCTGCTTTAGCAACTCCATCAGCTAGTATTCCTGCTCCTTCATTTATCATAGGAACAAGTATTCTATTAACTACAAATCCTGGAGCTTCTTCTACTTCTACTGGCTCTTTTCCTATTTGTTTAGACATTTCAACTACTTTATCCTTAGTTTCATCTGAAGTATTAATTCCTTTTATAACTTCTACTAATTTCATTACTGGAACTGGATTAAAGAAATGCATTCCTATAACTTTATCTTGTCTCTTTGTAACACTTGCTACTTCAGTAATTGATAAAGATGATGTATTGGTAGCAAGTATTGTTTCTGGTTTACAAATTTTATCTAATTCGGCAAACATTTCTTGTTTAATAGCCATATCTTCTGCTACAGATTCTACTGCAAGATCTACATCTTTTGCTAAATTTAAATCTGTAGTAGGTTTTATTCTTCCAAGAATTTCGTTTTTGACATCTTCAGTCATTTTTCCTTTTTTAACACTTTTTTCAAGGTTTTTAACAATACCTGCCATTCTCTTTTCAACAAGTTTATCAAAATCTTTAGCGTTTCCTTTTAGCCAACTTCTAGTTGTCCAAATTACTTCACAGCCTGCTTGAGCAAATGTTTGAACAATTCCTGATCCCATTGTCCCTGCTCCTAATATAAATACCTTCATTCTTTTTACCTCCAAAATAATAAATTTAAAATCAATTTTTTAATTTACTTTAACGTAAAATTTGGTTTCCTTTTTTCTAAGAAAGCACCCATTCCTTCTTTTTGATCTTCTGTTGCAAAACATAAGCTGAACAAATCATTTTCAATTGTCATTCCTGTATCAATGTCAGTTTCAAAGCCCTTATTTATAGCTATTTTGGAATATCTTATAGCAGCTTGTGCTTTTGAAGCAATTTTTTCTGCTAATGCCTTTGCTTCGTTCATTAATTCTTCAGGTGCAACTACTTTATTAACAAGTCCTATTTTTTCAGCTTCATCAGCTTTAATAGTATCTGCTGTATATATTAATTCTTTTGCCTTTCCTGGTCCTACTAACCTAGAAAGTCTTTGAGTTCCTGCGAACCCAGGTATAATTCCTAATCCAACTTCTGGTTGTCCAAATTTAGCTTTTTCTGAAGCTATACGTATATCACAGCTCAAAGATAATTCACATCCACCACCTAATGCAAAACCATTAACTGCTGCAATAACTGGTTTCTCCATAAGTTCTAATTTTCTAAATATGCCTAAACCTAATTCAGCAAACTTTCTAGCCTGTTCTGGTGTTTTATCTTTCATTTCTGCTATATCTGCTCCAGCTACAAAAGATTTTCCTTCACCTGTGATTATAAGTACATAAACATTGTCATCACTTTTGATGTCATCAATACCTTGGTTAAGCTCACTTAACACATCACTATTTAATGCATTTAAAGCTTTAGGTCTGGTAATAGTTAATATCCCAATATGATTTTCTGTTTCTAATTTAATATTTTTATATTCCAAGCTAATCACCTCCTTATGCTATTTATATTACTAGCAAAAGTCATACCAATGATAATGATTTTATACTATTTATTTTTTTTAAAATATTCTGTAAGTATTGTGATAGTTAAATTATTAACATTATTAAATGTTAATAATTTAACTTTAAAAACTAGATTATTTTCTAAAATATTCTTAATATGTAATATAATTATGTTGTAAAACAGCAACGCGATGCATATTGGCAACGAATTAAAATACTTATGTATAGCGGCATTTGTAGTTTATTAATTAATAATTTTTAAAAAATAAGTTGCTATTTTGCATCATTTTGGTTTATTTTTAGAGTTATTAAATACAAAAAAGCTACATTAAGCCACATTTAAGATAAACTAGTTATCCTGTGGTTCTTTATTTTATATGTAAAATGCATAAAATAAATATTAGACATAGTAAGTGAATAATATAAATAACAAAAATAACAAATTCAGTGGAGGAATTAACATGAAAATAGGAGTTATAATGGGTGGAATATCTTCTGAAAGAGAGGTTTCACTAAATTCAGGTAAAGAAATAGTAAATTGCTTAGATAAAAATAAATATGAAGTTATACCTATTGTCATAGATAAAAAGAGAGATGTACTTGAAAAAGTAACAGATATAGATTTTGCCTTTATTGCACTTCATGGTAAATTTGGAGAAGATGGTACTATACAATCAGTACTTGAAACCATGGACATACCTTATTCAGGATGCGGACCCTTGACAAGTGCTATTTGCATGGACAAAGACATGAGTAAAAAAGTATTAAAATCTGCAGACATAAATACTGCCAAATGGATTTGCGTTAAATCTATAGAAGAAATTGACTACAATAAATTAGATGAGATAGGATATCCTGTAGTTGTAAAACCTAACTCTGGTGGTTCAAGTGTTGCTACTAATATAATTAAGAAAAAAGAGGATATTGAAGATGCTGTAAAGTTAGCTCTGAATTACGATACTGAAATTGTCATTGAAAAATATATGCAGGGAGATGAAATAACATGCTGTATGTTAAAAGGTAAAACTCTTCCTGTAATTGCAATAAAACCTAATGCAGAATTTTTTGACTATGCTGCAAAATATGCAGATGGTGGTTCTGATGAAATAGTTGTAGAACTTGAAAAATCTCTTCAAGAAAAAGTTGAAAAAATATGTCTTCAATGCTGGGAAGTTCTCAAATGCAAAAGCTATGTAAGGGTAGATATAATAGTTGAAAATGGTATTCCTTATGTGCTTGAACTAAACACTTTACCAGGTCTTACAAAAAATAGCTTGTTTCCTAAGAGTGCCCGCGGAGTTGATATATCTTTTTCCCAACTATTGGACAAAATAATTCAATATTCGCTTTAAATTGAAAGGAGAATGTGTTTTGTTTAAAGATTACAGACCTGTATGGGAAGAAATTAATTTAGACAATCTTGTATATAATATACATCAAATAAAACTAAAAGTTGGTAATAATAAAGGGCTGATTGGTGTTGTTAAGGCTAATGCCTATGGTCATGGAGCTTTAGAAGTATCACAGGTTTTATTAGAAAATGGGGTAAATAGGTTGGCGGTATCTGAGTTAGATGAAGCAATAGAACTTAGAGAAAATGGAATTAAAGCTCCTATAATGATACTTGGCATAGTTCCAGATACTTTTTTAAATGACATAATAGATTATGATGTAGAGCCAGTAATACCTTCTTATGAATATGCACGTAAATTATCAAAGATAGCTAAAAACAAATGGAAAACTGCAAAAATCCATATTGCAGTAGATACTGGAATGGGGAGAATAGGATTTCAGACAAATGAAAATAGCATAGAAGAAATATACAAGATAAGCAAGCTTCCAAATATAGAAATACAAAGCTTATTTTCTCATTTCTCCACTTCAGATGAAAAAGACAAAACATATTCACAGGAACAATTTGAAAAGTATAAAACATTTTACAATAAACTCATGAATAAAAAGATAAAGATAAACATGATAAATATAGCAAACAGTGCAGCTATAATGGAATTGCCTGATACCTATTGTGATTCAGTTAGACCAGGAATAATACTTTACGGCTATTATCCTTCAGACGATGTGGACAAAAAACAATTAAGTATAAAACCTGTAATGAGTTTAAAGGCTAAAGTAGCTTTTGTAAAGACATTAGAAGCCGAAAAATATGTGGGCTATGGAAGGAAGTTCAAATCTGAAAGGGAAAGCATAATAGCTACACTTCCAATAGGATATGCAGATGGTTATACTAGAATGCTTTCAGGAAAAGCAAAAGTAATAGTCAATGGTAAATTTGCACCTGTAGTTGGTACCATCTGTATGGACCAGTGCATGATAGACGTTACGGATGTAGGTGAAGTTAATGTAGGCGATGAAGTCATTCTCATAGGTGAAAAAAACGGATTGCAGTTTGATGCAGACGATATAGCTAAAATAATTGGAACTATAAGTTATGAAGTACTTTGTTCAATAAGCAGAAGAGTTCCAAGGATATATATAAAAGACGGAGAAATAATCAAAATTAGAAATTATCTAAAATAAATATAGAATTTCCAGATTGAAAGTTCACTTATACTAAATCATATAATGACAAATTTCATCACGTTAAAAACTTTAATAAGTCTAAAGCTCGGTATTTTCAAAATCTAAGGACCTTAGCTAAACTCGTACCTCAAACATATCTAAGCTCCTAAGATTTTCTAAAATACCTCGCTAAGGCTTATGGAAAAGTTTTTAAATGTGCTTTCAATTTTGTCATTATATTTTATGTATAAGTTTAAACTTCAATTGGAAACTTTACAGATATAGGTTTTCTAACTTAAAAATCAACTTATATGCAGGCATATTTTTACAATAATGAAGCTCTTTTAAATATTTTGTCTATAAGGCTTAGGAAAAAATTTAACGAGCTGAAGGTTGTAAAAAATATTCGGAGTATAAGTTGATTTTTCGTTTAGAAACTCCATTCTTTAATGGGCATGTCTATGATGCAAATCTGGAGTATGTGGATGACAATGTTCCATTCTCTCATGAACGTGATAGTGAGTGTGATACACACTATCAGGTATACCAGGATGATGATGATTGTGATGTCCATCTGTATGACAATGCCTGTGTTCATGGGCCATATACAAATGAACGTGCATATGACTGTGATTTTCCCTTATAATAAGAACCGTTCCTGCAATCATAAGAGGAAGTGCAAGTGCAAAGGTAACACCTGGAACTTCTCCCAATAAAATAAAAGACAATATAGTACTTATAAAAGGTGCTGCACTGAAAAAAGCACTAGTTCTAGCACTGCCTAAATTTCTCATTGCAAACACAAACAAAACTGTACTAAATCCATAGCTTAAAAATCCAAGCAGCAGCGCCATGAAAATTATTTTAAAGTCTGGCAAATGATTTCCTAAAATCATTGATAAAATTAAGGAAAATGTTCCTGCTCCCAATCCTTTAACTATAACTATTGTATAGGGATTTTTAGCAGATATGTTTCTTGTAAAATTATTATCTATTCCCCAACATACGCAAGCCAGTATTATTCCCAAGGCTCCTAAAGATATTCCCCACTGACCGGTAAAGTTCCATGATAAAATTATACTGGCAGAAAGTATACATACTATAGCTAATCCAATCCTTTTTCCAATATTCTCTTTAAAAAACAAAGCTGCAATAATTGTAGTAGCTACACCTTCAAAATTCAAAAGCAGTGATGCAGTAGAAGCTGGAGTTACTTTTAAGCTTATCATTTGAATTATAGGTCCTAAAATTCCTCCAAAAATAACAGCTCCTAAAAGCCATGGAAAATCTTTTCTAGTTAACCCTGCTTCGTCTATATTTTTTTTGTATAAGAATTTTTCTAACATCTGAAATATTAAAAGTCCTGAACCACTTCCAATATATAAAAGAGCAGCTAAAAGCACTGGATCTACTTGTCCAAGAAGAATTTTTGAAATAGGTGCACTAGCTCCAAAAAGTAGTGCAGAAAAAAAAGCTTGAAACATTGGATATAATTTGGTATTTCTCATTTATAACACTCCTAAATTAAAAATTATTCCCAAAATTTATCAATGGCATTATTTAAATTATCTAAGACCTCTGTATCATTTTTTTCAACTGCATCCTTCACACAATGATTGATATGGTCTTTCAATATTATTTTACCGGTGTTATTAAGTGCAGACCTCACTGCAGATATTTGAATAATAACTTCACTACAGTCTCTTCCTTCTTCTACCATACGTTTTACAGCCTCCAGATGCCCAATTATCCTAGATAACCTATTTACAACTGCTTTATTATTTGGATGATTATGTTTTTCCATATAAATCTCTCCTTATCCCCCTATAGGGGTTATTTTAATTATAGTGCATCATACTTTTATTGTAAATAGTGTTTAAAAAACAAGCCCCTTATGGGGGCCTGATCTCTACCATTTTAACATGCATCCAGTTTTATACTCAAATTCTCTCTTTACATCCTCCATCTTTTCTACATTGTCATCTTTTAATTTTAATTCCACACTTAAATCGCTGCTATTAAAAGACGGATTTTTCTTCAAATCTATACCTTTCTTTTTACAAAGTACAGATGCAATTTGCAATATTTCATTTTGATTTGCATTATTTGCTACTTTCATATTCCACCCTGTAAGGCGAACTAATTCCCCTATGTTTTTTTCATACTTCTTGCCAATTACAGGGCTTATAAATGTAAGTTCTATATATTTTCCCTTAGTACTTGATTTTATACTTTTTTTGTAAGGCCTAAATTGTTCTCTTTCAAAAGTTTCATCTATTATATTTAAAGCCTTATTTTGTTCTACCATTTCACACTCATCTTCAGCTTTAATAATCGTACTATCTTTTAGATCTACTCCAGGAGATTGTACTAACACCTGAATTCCTGTAATGTTTTCAATTTCATCTAGTTTTTCTTTTTCCACATTACATTTAGAATTCAGCATAACTACAACCTGGTTTTCTTCTAATCTATAAGATATTTTTTTAATAGATACATTCTGCAGCGTTATCCTTACAATTTCGGAAACTGCATTTATATTTACAGCATTATTTATTTCTACCTTCCACTCAACCTCCTCTTCAAATTTTTTCATCTCCTCATATATACTTTTATCCACTACATATGGAAAATCGAAATTTAAAATCACTTTTTTTTGGTCACTTATAAAACTAATTTTCTTTGTATTAAATTTATTAAAATATTTATCTGCAGCTTCTTTTAATTCATTTAGTTTAATTTCATTATTTTTTAAGTTCTGTGAAACCTTATCCTCAGGGTTAATTTTAAATAAAAACAATCTCCTTGTGTCACTTTCAAAGTAAGGACATTCCACTATAATTCTTTGGAAATCTTCTAAAGTATTTTTACCTTTGTTATTTCCCTTCCATATAAATATAAGTTCTTCTAATGTAAAAAGTCTTTCGCCATAATTATAAAGCACAAATTCCCATAATTTTTTTACATTATTTTCATTCATTTCTTCACAGGAGTTCATAACTTTATCAATACTTTTTTTCCACTGTTTTCTTGGGTTTTTTATATTTATTTCATATACTTCACTGCACTTAGGTGCATATACCCTTCCCCTTATATCTTTTGAAAGCTCTTTTGATAAATTTTCCACTACCTCTTCATTTCCATGAACCAGAAATATATTTTTAGGTGTTAAAAAATCTATAAGAGATTTTATTTCATATTTATCACTATGGGCGGAAAGTCCTACTTTTTCTACCTTACAATTTACAGGAACAGTTTTCTCATTTATGTAAAGTTTTTTGTCCTTTTCTTCATTTAAAAGATTTAGTAACTTTCTTCCCGGAGATTCCTCATCTTGATATCCCGTTATAACTATGTACCCATTTTCCATAGGGGCTATTTTTTCTGCATAATATTGGCTGTACCCTCCAGTAAGCATTCCTGAACTTGACACTATTACACAAGGTTTATCGTCTTTTAGTATCTCTTCTCTAAGTTTATTATTATCTACTGCAATTATATTGTCATCGTAGAAAGGTTCAATTCCCCTGAGTATCTTTTTTCCTAAAGAATTTTTAAGGTACAGCGGATTTAATTTGTAGGTTCTGTTTATATCCTTTATCATCCCATCCACATAAACTTTAGTATCTTTTAATATCTTTTTATTTACTGCCTTTTTTATAATAAGAAGCACTTCCTGGGCCCTTCCAAGAGCAAAAGCTGGAATGAGCATTTTCCCCTTTTTTTCTATGCAGTTATTTATTATGTCAATGAGTTTTTCCTCTTCCACTTCTCTATTTGAGTGAAGTCTGTCTCCATAGGTGGATTCAAAAATTGCTGCATCAGGTCTTAGTTTTGGAACTTTCAACCCCTCCACAGTTTTTTGCGAAAATATTGAGAAATCTCCAGAATAAAATAATGATCCTTCGGGAGTTGTAATATAAATACAAGCCGCCCCTGCTATATGACCTGCTGTATAAAAAGTGAGTTTTATATTTTCAAATATAGAAAATTCCACCATATAATTTATAGGAAACACACGATTTAACATGCTTATAACGTCTCCTTCAGCATAAAGCGGAATTTCTCCTTCCCTGTTCTTCATTATTTTTAAACTATCATACAAAAGTACTTTCATTAAATCCTTTGTCATTCTAGTTGTATATATTCTAGCCTCTGGATATTCCTTACTTATTATAGGCAGGGAACCTATGTGATCCATATGGGCATGACTTACAATTATGGCATCTACTCCTCCCTGGTCTTGAATTGATTTAAAATCCGGCAAGGTATCTTTAGAGGAACTCTGTCTTATGCCGCAGTCAAGAAGTATATTTTTATTATATATACTTAAAAGTATACAGCTTCCCCCTACTTCTCTAGCTCCTCCTAAAAAAGAAATATTCATGTCCGACTGTCACCTCTCCTTTTTTATCCTTTATAACTTAACTTTCGCACATACGAAATTTTGACTTAATATAAAAACAATGAGATCTAAATCAATTCACAATTTACAGTTCACAATGCACAATTTTGGTAGATTTTTCTCCGCTAATGCTATGAAAAATCTAAAAACTAAGTAATATGAGCATTAAATTTTAGATTTTCTGTGACAACAGAAAATCATCCTTAATTGTGAATTGTGCATCATGTATTGTAAATTGATTACTTCGTATTGCTTTTAAACTGCAAAAGTTGAGTTTATAACTCTACAATTATTATATCCTATACAATTATAAAGTAAAAATTAGATTTATTATTTTATTCACTTACTTAAAATTTACACATAAAATGTACTGTAATTAATTTTATGGAAGAAATTATGAATTATAGAAATACTTCATCTTATTCTAGAAATTTAGCCGTAAACTATGCAATAAAGTACGCCCTCACACCAAATCCAAACTATAAATATTTTTCTATATACCAAACTATAGGCGGCGACTGCACAAATTTCACTTCACAATGCTTGCATGCAGGAGGAGCACCTATGGTCTTTTCAGGTAAAAATACCTGGTGGTATAATGCTAAAACTAATAGATGGTCAGTTTCCTGGACCGTGGCAGGTTCTCTTTACTGGTATTTAAAAATTAATGCTGAAAAGAATTTATATGGTATAAAAGGAACAGAAGTACCTTCCCTTTCTTCTCTTGAGATAGGTGATTTAATATTTTACCGAAATAATAAAGGTGCAATAGCCCATTCTGCCATAATTACTTCTTTTTATAATGGCCGCCCTTTTATATCCCAGCATACTTTTAATGCATTAAACATAACTTACGTAAAAGATTGGGCATCCAAAATGCATTTTATAAAAATATGGTTATCAAGTGATTCTTAGGTTCAGATAGAGTTTGCTTTATAAGGATGACTTTCCCTAGCTGAACCTTATTAACAGTATTCTTAGTGTCTTTAGCACTTAGAATACGTTATCCTTTAGGAGAAGAACTTATCCAGGCGCGTAGCAGTGCTTATCCCCCACTTTGATAGAAAAGCAGAGAACCAAAATTTTAAATTTTGTGTGAATCGCTTTCACAGAGTGCGATGGGGGTGTTAGCAATGGTAGCGATCGGATAAAATTTTGTTTACAATGCCTATCATAAAAGTATATAATATCCCTGTATAAATCAGAAAAATAGGTAGGTTGATAAATATGATAGGAGTTATGGTAAACTTTATTTCCATAATAGTAGGAAGTATAATTGGAATATTTTTAAAAAATGGTATACCAAAAAAAGTGAAGGAAAGTATTTTTAGTGGACTTGCTTTATGTGTTCTATATATTGGGATTTCAGGCTCCCTCAAAACAAATAACACACTTACTGTAATAATATCAATGGTATTAGGCACAATTATAGGGGAACTAATAGATATAGATAAACATATAACAAATTTAGGAAATGCTATAGAAAGTAAATTTAAAACTAAAGGTGGAAAAATATCAGAAGGTTTCGTAACCTCAAGCCTTTTATTTTGTGTAGGTGCCATGGCAATAGTTGGATCACTTGAAGCAGGTCTTACTGGAAATTATAAAACACTTTTTGCAAAATCCATACTAGATGGAGTTTCCGCAATTATTTTTTCTTCTTCTTTAGGCATTGGTGTAATGATTTCATCTGTAAGTGTACTTGTATACCAGGGTGCTATAACCATTGGATCAGTGTTTTTAAAAAGTGTACTCACAAGCTCAGTTATTGCTGATATGACCGGAATCGGAAGCATTCTCATCATTGGACTTGCCCTAAATATGCTCAACATAACTAAAATAAAAGTAGCAAATTTGCTACCTGCAGTTTTCATACCAATTTTTATATATATAATTTATACTAATTTTCATCACTTTTTATCATATATTCCGTTTTAGAAGCTCTAAACAAATTAAATATCAACAAACAGAAACACAAGATTGAATTATATTTGATATTACTATAAAATTATATAGTAAATATTATTTATAAAAAGTGGGAGTTGGAATATGATGAAGATTTTGGCATATAGTCATAGACAAGATGAGACTGAATATTTTAAAAAATTCAGTAAAAAGTATAACGTAGAAGTTGTGTTGTGTGATGATCCTCCAACCTTAGAAAATGCAAATTTAGCCAAGGGATTTGACTGCATCAGCATTATTACAACTAAGATTTCAGATAAATTAGTAGAAAAACTTCATGAAGTTGGAGTAAAATTTATATCTACAAGAACAATAGGGTATGATCACATAGACATAAAAAAGGCAAAAGAGCTAGGTGTCCATATAGGCAATGTAAACTATTCACCAAATAGTGTAGCCGATTATACAATTATGATGATTCTTATGGCTATAAGAAAAACGAAAGCTATTATAGAACGAAGTAATGTACAGGATTATTCTTTAAATGGTGTCCAAGGCAAGGAACTTCATAATTTAACTGTAGGTGTTATTGGCACAGGAAGAATTGGATGTACAGTTATCAAAGGTTTAAGTGGATTTGGCTGCAAGATATTAGCTTACGATTTGTACGAGAATGAGGAAATAAAAAAGTATGTTACATATGTTACTCTAGAAGATCTCCTTAAAAACAGTGACATCATTACAATGCATGCACCTGCAACAGATGATAATTATCACATGATAAATAAAAATTCTATAGCACTTATGAAAGAAGGCACATTTATTGTCAATATAGCTAGAGGCTCACTTATCAATACTCAAGATCTTATAGATGCTATTGAACAGAAAAAAATCGGTGGTGCCGCTATAGACGTTATCGAAAATGAATTTGGACTTTACTATAACGATTTAAAATGTGAAATATTAAATAAAAGAGATTTAGCAATTCTAAAATCTTTTCCCAATGTAATTGTAACACCTCATACAGCTTTTTATACAGATCAAGCTATAAGTGATATGGTGGAACATTCTATTCTAAGCTGCGTTTTATTCATGGAAGGCAAAGAAAATCCATGGCAAATTGAATAAATAACAAATTCTTATGCACTCTGTTTTTTGATAAGCAAAGTGCATTTATTTTAGTTTTTTACTTTATAACTATTCTCGGCGGCTGTAATTATCATTAGTGCCTCCATCTTATTTAAAAAACTTAGTACCAATTGAACTTATAATTGTAAGATAAAAGTAGACATGAGATACAACTACTCATTGTCTACTTTTTTTACATAGAATATAATATGACGCAAAATAGGCTAGCATACTGACTAGTTATTTTTTTGAATATGCCTTAAAACAAAATGAGTTAAAATCTTGGTAAATCCTTTAAGTTATCAACATCCATAACATCAGGATCAGCTACTAAATATTCTCCTCCATCTTTGCCCTTAAATACGCCAACTCCTTCTATTATGTGTTCCCTTGCCATCATTATAGCATGATTTAAAGGAAGCACTTCACCATTTTCAAGTAATACATCTGTAATTTTTCCTTCATGATCTTTCTTTACTTTAATTATTTTTGAATTTTTCATTCTATGCCTCCTGATTAGATATATAATTCATATATATTTTTGGAGAAAACTCAACCTCTTATACAAAATTTTTTTATTTTATATATTTTCGATATTTCTTTAGATAAAAATTTATTTATAGGCTTCTTCTACAGATGCTTTCAAAATTTCATATGCCTTATCACAGTCTTCTTTAGGCATTTGAAAGAAAATAACAAGTCAAAGATGCGACGGATATTTTTTATCAGACAAGGAGGTAGGTTCCGCAGATAGTGAATCCTATCTAAGGGTTCTACCGACGCAGTATGATAAAAAATAGACTAGCATACTGACTGGTTATTTCTTTGAAAATGCCTTATACATTTACTTTTTTATGATTATATATAATGGCAGGTTTTATGCTAGGAAAGGGTGATATTATGGATTTAAGTTTTCTAAAAGTACTTATGCCCATGCTTTTATCTGGATTAAAAATAACGCTGGAAGTTTCACTATCAGGAATCTTCTTTGGATTTTTAATAGGGTGTCTTTCTGGTTTTGCACTTCAATGTAAAAATAAAATTGCAAAAGCTATCACAAACGTGTATTTATGGATTATTCGTGGAACGCCATTAATTGTTCAAGCATTGTATGTATACTTTGTTATACCAAAAATTATCGGACAAGATATTCAAAGCAATATTGCAGGAATCATAGTAATATCTTTAAATTCAGGGGCATTTATTGCTGAAATAGTGCGCGGCTCTCTGGAAGGAATTGACCCCGGTCAGAAAGAAGCAGGATTGTCACTTGGCCTAACACCTTTTCAAACCCTATGGCATATAGTTCTTCCGCCTGCTTTTCGATCAATGTTGCCAGCCTTATTTAATCAATTTATTATTACAGTTAAAGATACAGCAATACTTTCTGTAATAGTAGTAAATGAAATAACAAAGCAAATCCAAAACTATGCTGCAGTAACGTTTAATACAATAGAGGCCTATAGTGCAGGTGCTATATTCTATTTGGCAATAATTTCAATTCTCATTGTTATTCAAAAACAAATTGAAAGAAGGGTTAAAGCATGACAAGTTTAATAAAAGTTGAAAATTTATCCAAAAACTTTGGTGATCTGGAGGTACTTAAACATATTAACATTGAAGTTGCCGAAGGTGAAGTTATATGTATTATAGGTCCTTCTGGATCAGGTAAAAGCACATTACTCCGCTGTATTAATCAACTGGAAACTCAATCCGGCGGAAACATTTATTATACTGATAAAAATATATGTGATAAAAATAATGACCTGCGCAAATATCGTGAAGAAGTTGGCATGGTATTTCAAAGATTTAATTTATTTCCAATGAAAAGTGTTTTAAAAAATATCATGCTTGCACCAGTTTTAACAAAGAAAAAATCAAAACATGAAGCCGAACAAAAAGCAATTGAGTTATTTGGCAAAGTTGGATTGGCAAATAAAGTAAATGTAATGCCTTCAACTCTATCAGGTGGGCAGCAACAGCGTGTTGCCATAGCTCGTGCACTAGCAATGGAGCCAAAAGCTTTACTTTTTGATGAACCTACATCTGCCTTAGATCCAGAGCTTGTTGGGGATGTTCTTACAGTTATGCGCCAGCTAGCTAAAGATGGTATGACTATGATAGTGGTAACTCATGAGATGCAATTTGCTAGAAATGTTTGTGACAGAGTTATTTTTATGGATGAGGGATATATTGTGGAGGAAGGTAACCCTGAAGAAATTTTTACAAATCCTAAAAATCAACGTACAAAAACCTTTCTTTCAAGAATAGTGGGGTGATAACAGCCGTATGAAAAAGTATTGTGTAACAATTAACAGACAATTCGGAAGCCTAGGCAGACCAATAGCAAGAGAAATATCTAAAATACTTGGAATTGAATATTTCGATAGAGATATCGTAGAGGAAACATCAAGAAAACTAAACCTTCCTGTATCTACTATCAGTGAGCATGAAGAGACAAGTTTTAAATCAAATTTTTTTAATATGCTTTTTCCTTTAGGCGATTCTTCAAAGAATAATCAGGATAAAATATTTGAGGCTGAAAGTCAAGTCATACTTAATCTAGCAGATAAAAAATCCTGTATTATTGTTGGAAGATGTGCAGATTTTCTTTTAAAAGATTATAAAGACTGCATAAATATATTTATATATGCTCCAAAAGAAACTCGCTTTGACAACTGTGTAAAAATATTAAACATGCATCCCGCAGAAGCACGTAAAATGATTACAGAAGTTGACAGGGCAAGAGACAACTACTACAGAAATTATGCTGGATATTCAATGGAAGATATTAAGCATAAACATCTAATGATTGACAGCAGCTTACTTGGTGTGCAAGGCACAGCAGAAATTTTAGTTAAAATAATAAAAAAACGATTTGAAATATCTTAATACTTTATTTTTTTTAACCTTACATTTATATCTATTTTTATATTATAGAGTATTAAATGTAGTTATTTAAATTGAAATAATCCATATGTTAATAACCGCTTAAAAAGAGCTGCTGCACAATTAGTAATTGCGTAACAGCTTACTTTTTTGCTTAAATATAAAATTTCAGGTGTTAAACAAAGGACAATGTTGTCATTAAAATCGTATTCTTGAGTTACTTAAATGATTTTCTATAAACTAATTCTATATTATAATGATTTACCTAACTCATAGACCTTTTTTATTACATCAGAATGGTTTACTTCACCTTTATTCCAAACACCGGGAACAGTTATAATTCCAATACTGACTGTATCCTTCAAACAAGATAAATAGCTATTATAGCCAGCAATGGCAGTATCCATTGCTTTTTCATTGCTATCTGCCGAAGTTGCAATAAAAACAGTTTTCTTAAAATGTAAATTTTGATAAGTACAATACGTTCTATCAATTACTATTTTTAGTTGTGCACTCATATTGTAAAAATAAATAGGCGTAGCAAATACAACAATATCTGCCTTTTGCATTTCTAAAATAACCTGTTCCATATCATCCTTTTGCACACAAGCACCTTCATGGCTCTGACAGTAATCACAGCCAAGGCAAGGCGATATACACATTTTAGCGATATTCAATTTGACTGCTTCGTTTCCAGCATATTTTACACCTTTTATCAATGCATCACATATTAAATCAGAATTTCCACCAATTCTGGGGCTTGATGATAAAACTAAAACTTTCGTAGACATCGTAATTATCTCCTTTAACTTTAAAAATTTGCCATATATATTTCTCCATGAAATTAAATTTTTTATATTTACAAATAACAGGATAGTTTATATAATTAAAAGGTTTTTATGTGTTAATTTACATTAACTACATGATACACTATACTACTTAATTTTGGAAGAACAATTTTATCTTACTTAGTATTCTGAAGTATAAGCAACATAAAAACGCTGTAAAATTCAGAGTAAATAACACAGCGTTCTAGTAAATTATTCGATTTTTCAGTTTTTACATTTTAATTAAGCCTGAAATAAATTAACTTTAATTAGCCGTCTACGAATTTGTGGACCTATAAAAGTAGCAATTAAAATTTTAACGAGATCTCCAGGTATAAAAGGAATCACACCTACAGCAAATGCTGCATTTATTGTTATATGAGCCTGATATGATAACCATATAGTACCAAAAACATAACACACAGCGGTACCAAGTACCATACCTGCAAAGCATAAATACCATTTATCAAAAAAAGTATCAATGAAAAATCCTGCAATCAGTGCCATAAATATAAACCCGATAATATATCCACCGGTTGGCCCTAAAAGTTTAGATGGGCCGCCAGTAAAACCAGAAAATACTGGAATGCCAACAAAACCAATTAACATATATATTATGTAGCTGATAGTGCCTTTTTTCATGCCAAGTGTGTAAAGTGCAAAGTAGATTGCTAAGTTTGTGAAAGAAATTGGTACTACACCAATAGGAATTGATAAAGGTCCAAGAATACAAATGACTGCAGCCATAACCCCGATAATTGCCATTTGATGGATATTAGATTTCTTCTTCATAATTTTCCTCCATTTCAATTTTGTTAATAGTTAAATGTTATTTTGATATATCAAATCCTAAATTAGTTAACATTTTTTTATCCTGTGTAGTATTATTACCTACGGTGGTTAACATGTCACCAGTGATTGTAGCATTAGCACCAGATAGGAATATCTTTGCACCACCGTCTTTAAAGTAGTTTCTTCCCGCTGCCATACGAATATATGCGGTAGGATTAATATAACGAAAGATAGCAATTGTTCTTAAAATATCACCTTCAGAAAGAGGTGGCAAATTTTCATAACATGTCCCTTTAATAGGCATAAGTGCATTGATAGGAATAGATTCAACTTGTAATTCTGACAGGCTTACAGCCATATCAATACGGTCATCCCAATTTTCCCCCATACCAATGATACCGCCAGAACAAACTCTAAGACCTGCTTTTTTTGCCAGACTAATTTCATGAATTTTATCTTCATATGTATGAGTGGTACAAACATTAGGAAAATTGCGTTTGGAGGTTTCTATGTTTGTATGATACATTGAAACACCAGCCTCTTTTAAACGAACAAATTCTTCTTCAGTTAAAAGACCATGAGAGGCACAAAGTTTAATGTTGCATTCCTCATGTATTTTTTTGTATGCTTCAATAGCCTTATCAAAATCCTTGCCTGTTAAGGTTCTGCCAGCGGTAACAATAGAATAGCGGTGTACGCCACTTACTTCATTTTTTTTACAGTCTTCTAAAATTACATCAGGATCTAAAAATCCATATTCTTTAATTCCAGTGTGATTATGAGACGACTGGGCACAAAATTTACAGTTTTCACTACAACGACCGCTGCGACCATTGATAATGGTACAAAGGTCAACTTTGTTGCCACATAATGTCTCACGAATCATATTTGCCCCTTCAAATAGTTCATCTACATCTGCGTTTAAAAAAAAGCTGAAATCTTCTCCTCTTTTTAAACGTCTGCCTACAATAATTTCTTTTGCTAAATCTTTCATAGTAAATTCCTCCATATAAATACTTAGATATAAACAAAACATCCTAAGATTAATTAAAACTACATGAATATCGCATATTAATTATAAATTATCAAAAACAATGCTTGTCATATATTGAAGTATATATGAACAGAAAGATATTGTCAACCATTATTATTATAATAGTTGACAATATCGTTTTATAAACCGATTTCTAAGAAAAAAATGTTTTTTATGGGTTACTTTTTATATTACAGTAATTGCAATAATAGGGACTATTCTTATATTAGCAGGACTTTTTGTGTCAAATAAAGACAATTATTTGATACAGAGAAAAAGAAATGATATAGGCTAAAAGCTTTATTGTCTAAAGTAATGTAACACATTCCTCTATCAGAGTAAAAAACTTGAAAAATAAAGAACTATTACGTATATAACGTGTGATATTTTGTAAGATATGTTATAATAAGTCCTATATAAAACTATAATCTAATGAGCAATAGTAAAAAATTTTAATTATTTATGAAAAAAATAATTAAAATTTATTAGGGGGATTAACATGTCAAAAGAATATCTTTTGTGGTTTTACAATTATTTAAAAGAAATTTATCAAACTCCCATACTTGAAAATTTTCTTGGACTTGAAGTTATTGAAATTATGGAGGGAAAGGTTAAATATCGTATAAAAATTATTGATAAACATTGTAATGTATATGGTTTTGTACATGGCGGTACTTTAGCTTCAATTTCCGATGCAGTGATGGGTGCTTCGTGTTCAACTATGGGAAAACGTAGTGTAACCACAGATATGAGTATTAGTTATATAAAAAATGTGACTACAGGAAGTATACTTACAGCAGTAGGTGAGGTGATTAGTAATGGTGCCACTATTATGCGAGCAGTAGCAAAAATATTTGATGAAGAGCAACAACTCCTTGTTAGTGCACATGGTTCTTATTTTATCACTGGTAACTATTGAGACAAATTATAGAATGTAAAAATTTTACCAACGTCTATTACACTGTAAAATATACCTGAATTATTCATGAACTTAAATTTTATGGTTATTATTGTAAAATAAGCATTAAAATTTGAGTTCTAATTTTGGCCGTGTAAATAAAATCACCAAAAATCATATTCGATTCATTTATTTGTACCATTATTCCATCGCCCTTTCAACTTCATCTTTGTACAATTGAATAAAAGTATCCATGATTGTATTGTTTTTTAAATCTCTAAAACTAGCATTAAATTCAATACTTTTATAAAAGATGAAAGTACTTAAGATAAAATTAACAGTGCTTACTCAAAGAATCTATATTAATTAAATAATTGTCCGTTAAATGCTTTTTGCATCAAAGAATTAAACAGATTTTCTAATTCTTCTAAACCCTTTTGCATTTTAAATTTCAATTTGTCAACTTGATTGGCTAAATCTGCAAATTGATTTTGCATAGTAATTGGTGCCATTGGTATTTCTACAAAATTAAGTTTTCCTACAGTAAGTCCTGGTTGAGCTGCACCTGTAGAAAGTCTATTCAAATCTAATTGAGTTAGTAAAAAATAAAGCCAATACGAATTCATTTCTACTGTAGGTTGTGTTACCACAGCATGTTCAGTTGCATAAAACTTTCCTTGTGCATACTTTACATTTCCACATAAAGCCCCTTGACGACCAATAAGTGGTATATTACCTTCATGAGAATACTGTTCAACATATCCTCTCAATCCATTACCTCCATAACATGGATAAAGGTTTCCTGAATTTTCATCATAAATATCTGATGCTTTAATATTCTTTCCTGCTTTCATTTCACAAACTTCACCTAATAATTTAACTTTCCACCCTTTAGAATTTAAAATTGGATCCCCAAACATCTCGATAAATCTGGATTTGACTAATTCATCTAAAAGCTTATTAACTTCCTTCCTCTTTTCTAAAGCCTTTTCAGCCTTTTTTAAAACCTGAACTATTTTCTTTTGAGTTTGTAGTGGTGGAATTATTACTTTCATCTTTTTTAAATGACTTGGTCCAAAATTCAGTTGTGCCGAACCAGTTATAAAATACCCTATTTGTCTCTTCATAAAATCGGTTTTTAAAAAATAATAAAAATAATTTATATCTAAAAATTCTTTATTCAATGATTTAAATCTGATTGTACTAGTATTCATACATAGAGGCAAATGCTCTTTTTTCACAAATGCAATTTTCCTATCAAAATAATCCACTTTAATTCCTGAACTAGCAATTATTAAATCTCCTTCATCTGCTAGAAAGTGCTCATATCTCTCTTCTACTTCTTCTTTTGATAAATATATATCTGTTAAAGCTTAGATAACAGATATTCATATAGATCACCTTTAGTATCTGCATCCTCCATGTTTATTCCATCAATGATTCTTACTGATTCTTGAAGTAGTGACGGTTTAGGTATCATAAATACAGCATCCTTCATTTCTGAAGTAAAGCTTGAATCCTCTCCGCCCATAGTTTTTATGAATGGAAAAACTTTTTGTGATACCATATCAAACATTTCGTTTACATCTAAATGCTTAAAATTACTCCACTTCATTAATTCCTCTGGAAATACTGAAGTATATGGCTTTCCAATTCTATTAGCTATTTTTTCCTTTGTATTATCAATATCATCTAATCTTTTAATAAACAAAAGGTAAGATATTTGCTCTATTACAGTTAGAGGGTTAGATATTCCCCCTGACCAGAAATTATTCCATAGTTTATCAATTTTACTTTTTATCTCGCTGCTTAACATTTGTTTTCTTCCCCTCGTATCTTAAATATACATAGGGCTCCATATATCAAACTTAATTTATACTTATAAGTATAAGTTAATACTTGCTACTGAAGCCCAATAAAAACTTTCTATTAATGGTGCAATTTCAAGTTTTAACTTTTTAATAAAATCCTGCCTTCAATTTAGCTGCGAAGGCTTCACATATATCTAGTTCTCTCTTTTCTTTAAATTTCCCTAAAAGCTTACACATAATTTCAAATCTTACTTGAATAGAGGTTTTCTGCAGCTTTGGTTCATATCCCTTTGTATTCATATCATATAAAGGTAAGTTAATCTTATCTTTAATAACCTCAGAGTGGGTTCAAGGTAAAGTTTTATATTTCTATTAACTTCATAAAATCATTCATCGGCTTAGTAATATATTTATTCTTATGCCAAAATAACTGACGGTACACACTAACCTCATATTCCGGAATCCGTATCGGAACAATCATCCCCTTTTTTATCTCTTTCTCAATAGTAAAGAGAGGCAGATATGAAACTCCTTTGTTTTCAGCGACAAGGGAACGTATGACATCTGTATTACCAATTTCTAAATATGGGTGGAAATATAGTCCTTTTTTAGCTAACTGTTGAGAAAGTTCATAACTGTAGCCAACATTGCATTCTGTCATGATAAGTTCCTGTGCTAAAATTTCCTCAATGCATACCGATTCTTTTTGGGTTAAAGGGTTTTTTGGAGAAGCAACAAAGTATACTTTCTCTTCCTGAATGTTTTTTCCAATCCATTCATGGTCAATCACATTTTGGTCAATAATATAAGCTAGATCTAACTCATTATGGATCATTAAATGAAAGATAAAATCTCTTGTCCCTGTCTTTACGCAAATATGCATATCGGGATACATCTGATGGAATTTCTTAATCATTTTTGGAAAAGAAGTAGTTAGAATGGATTCAGAAGTTCCTATTCGAATAATTCCTGAATATAACGTTTCATTCTTAAGTCCTACTTTTGCTTTTTCAGTATATAATATAATTTTATGGGCATATGTGAGGAATTCCTTTCCCTTATCCGTCAAATATACACTTTTCCCAATTCTATCAAATAAAAGAACACCTAATTCCTTTTCTAACTTCTTGATCTGTATTGTGACAGCTGCCTGAGTATAACCCAGCTGTTCCGCTGCTTTGGAAAAGTTCATTTTTTCAGCAGCTACAAGAAATGTATTGATTCCTCTTAATTCCATTATTCACCATCCATAAATAAAATTTAATAATAATATTAAATATATTAAATTTTAATATTATAGGAACAATGATATAATCTAATGTAAATAAAGTCAATACCAATGGCAAGAGTTATTAGAATCATTTAACAAAAGACTATTAATATGACAGAAAATAAAAGGAGGATACTGTGAGAGGATTAGGTACAATTATAAATACTATAGCTGTAATCATTGGAAGTGGGATAGGTCTGTTTCTTAAAAATGGGATGAAACAAAAAATGCAGGATATCCTAATGCAGACATGCGGTGTGGCAGTAATCTTTATCGGTATTACTGGAATTCTGCAAGGTATGATTACTATACATAATGGTAGAATAGAAACAAAAGGAACCATGCTGTTAATTTTTTCTCTGGTAATAGGTGGTTTTATCGGTCAGATATTAGATATTGAGAAATGCTTAGATACTTTGGGAGAAAAAATCAAAATTATAGCAAAAGTAAAAGAGGACAACCTGTTTGTAGAAGGCTTTGTTAATACATCACTCATTATTTGTATTGGAGCCATGGCTATAGTTGGTTCAATACAGGATGGCCTTAAAGGTGATTATTCTATGCTAGCCGCCAAATCCATTTTAGATTTTGTCATAGTTTTAGTTTTTGCTTCTACCTATGGACTGGGCGTTATGTTTTCTGCGATTCCAATTTTTGTTTATCAGGGGGGTATTACATTACTTACTGTCCTTATCGGTCCATTTTTAGGAAATACACTGATTGACAATCTGTCTTTTGTGGGGGCAGCATTAATTTTTTGTGTTGGTGTGAATATTGCATTTGGAAAGAAATTTAATGTAGGAAATATGTTACCAGCACTTTTAGTTCCTATTGCATATGAACTTATTTTGAATTTTATTCGGTAATAAATAATTTTATTGACGGGTTATTTAAAGACTAAAAAATTGGTTTATTTTCTAGGTTATCACCTTTATTACCTATGGTATATCCTAATTTGCAATGAAGATTTTTATTATTGTGTTAAAAAAAAAAGAGAAATATTCATATCTAACACAAGATGATGAATATATTCCCTTCTAAACATATTATATTTACATATTATATTTCAGTACAACCAGGGTCTCCTTCACATCCTTTAAGTCTTACTTATCCAGGACATCCGGGTTATCCTTTAGCTCCATTGCATCCTGAATCTTCTTTATCTTCTTTAGATCCAGGACATTCAGGATCTCCTTTAACTTCTTTAGTTCAATTTCATCCAATCCAGGATCTCCTTTTGGTCCAGGACAACCAGGATCTCCTTTTGGTCCTCTAGGTCCAGTGCATCCAGGATCTCCTTTTGGTCCCCTAGGTCCAGGACAACCAGGGTCTCCATCGTGTCCTCTAGGTCCAGTGCATCCAGGATCTCCTTTCGGGCCTCTAGGTCCAGGGCAACCGGGATCCCCTTTATCTCCTTTTGGTCCAGGGCAACCAGGATCTCCTTTTAGTCCCCTAGGTCCAGGACAACCGGGATCTCCTTTATCTCCTTTACATCCTTTAGGTCCAGAACAACCGGGATCTCCTTTGTCTCCTTTACATCCAGGATCCCCTTTATCTCCTTTACATCCGGGATCCCCTTTATCCCCTTTTGGTCCAGAACAGCCGGGATCTCCCTTATCTCCTTTTGGTCCAGAACAGCCGGGATCCCCTTTTGATCCAGAATTGCCAGGATCTCCTTTATCTCCTTTACATCCAGGATCTCCTTTATCTCCTTTTGGTCCAGGGCAACCGGGATCTCCTTTATCTCCTTTTGGTCCAGGACATCCAGGATTTCCTCTGTGTCCTTTTGATCCAGGACAGCCGGGATCCCCTTTATCTCCTTTATCTCCTTTACATCCAGGATCCCCTTTATCTCCTTTTGGTCCAGGATCACCAGGATCTCCTTTATCTCCTTTTGATCCAGGACATCCAGGATCTCCCTTATCTCCTTTTGGTCCAGGACATCCAGGATCTCCTTTATCCCCTTTTGGTCCAGGACAGCCGGGATCCCCTTTGTCTCCTTTTGATCCAGGACATCCAGGATCTCCTTTTGGACCTTTCTTACCGCAAATTGTTATACACTTATGATAACAATCACCTTTTGATTCATCTTGACATTTAGGACTCTCTATATCGTATTTATTCATCTCATCAAATTCCACTTCATGTGTGTCAATATTTTCACTTTCATTTTTATCAACAAATTCACGGCTACTTTTTGAGTGACCCGATCTTCTATGTCTTGCCATATATTTATTTCCTCCTTTTTATAATAATTTAGATAACATATCTAAAGTCATGTCAAATTAAAAATCACTAAAAATAAGGCTTACCTAACTTAAGGAATTTATCCTTAATACATAGTATGGTGATTTATTAATATTGCAACAAAATTCTAGAGAAATAATGAAGTGAAACTGTAGAATACATGAACGGATATGCATCAAAAAAATTACTAATGGAATTCAAGGAATTGAATGAGCAATTTAGGGGATATTTTTATGGGGAAGAGGGCATTTTTCAGCAAGTGGTGGAACTGTGACAGATGAAATAATAGCTGACATATATTCAATATTATGTCAAAATGTGTTTTTTTATTATTATAATTTTTTATTATAATAACGACTGTAATTTTTCAAATAACTCTGTATGCTTTTTCTTTAAATTAATTATCTTAAAATTATTATCTGCAAAAGTGTGTAATGTGCTTCCTTTTGCAATTTTCTTCTGATCATTTTCTCTAATAACTGAATAGTTAAATTCCGCTTTAACTGGTGTTAATTGTTTAATCCAAGTTTTTATTATTAGTTCATCTTCATATTTTGCACCCCGTATGTATCTGCAATTACTTTCAACTAGAGGAAACATTATACCGTTTTCCTCCATTTCTGAATAACTTATACCAATTTTTTTTATAAACTGTGTTCTAGCTTCTTCAAAATATATATAATAGTTAGAATGATGCACTATACCCATTTTGTCAGTTTCTACATATCTAACAATTATCTTTGTTTCATTTATATACAAGCTTGACACATCCTCTCTATAACAAAATTATTATACGTAATATTATAACACTTTTCATTATAAAGCGGTTCTATATTTGGTAATATATATTATTGATTTTATATATACGCTATGTGAGTACCCCAGATTTTATTCAGAAGCCGATCTTCAAAAAACAAGCAGCTTAAATTAAAATTATTTTTTAGTTAACATAGAAAGCTGCTCAATTTCTGAAACAAATTATAGAATGAAACCATCGTAGTCACTATGGAATTTAAATCACTTAACATTATAAAATTCAGAGAATATTAGATTTATCACATTCATCATGGGGTTTTTCATGTCGTCCTTCATGATGTCTTTTATGAGTTCTTTTATGGTGTCTTTTACGGTGTTTTCTGCAATGTTTACATGAATCACACATTTCACTATTCATTTCGTTTTTCGCCTCTTAGTTAGATATAGTATTACTCTACTAATATATGGTATTTTACTAATTTTGATTACTTATAATAAGCTATAAATAATGGTTAACACCAAGTATACTAGCTTAACAATTTAAGAAAAATAATTTAATGTCTGTCCATAATTTGCCGAGGAAGATTAAGTGCTGCGTATCCAACAGCAATATGTAAATGGTGCTGTGTACATAATATTTGGAAGTGCAATTTTTAATACCTTAATTAAAAATTTTTTATATAGGCTGTTAGGATTTGAGTTTTTAATTTTTTGTATTAGTTTAAAACCTATTTTGACCTTAAAATTAAGCAAAGAAGTATTATAAGATTCAATACCCAAACCTACACACACAACAATTAACTCCACACTTCTCTAGTGTCCAGATATGAGAAATTTTTCATAAGTGTGATTTTTTCTATCAATCCTCACCAATAAATTCCTATTAATTCACTTGCATGCTCTTATGTATTAAATCTTTTTTAATTTCTTTGAATTCTTCTTCTGTTATTATGCCATCATCAAGTATCTTTTTTAATTTTATTAATTCATCTGTTAAATTAAATTTATTTGCATTAGAATTATGTTCATTTTCTATAGAAACTTCTTCTATTACATCTTTATATTCAGTATCTACAACTTCATATTCAATGTTTATAGTTTCTCCCGTTTCTCTTTCTAAATCTTTAATATCATTCTTTAAACCTTCTTCCGTATAATTTTTATTTACAGAACTTGCTAATGCATCTTTTAATCTATTTCCCATCGGCTTCATAGATATATATGTTAACCCACCAGAGATTACACCACCTAGAATAGGTATTGCTTTAGATGCTCCTTTTGCAAATGTACTCTTTGTCATTTTGATACCTATTGTTGCCGCTATTTTTTTTATTATAGGATAATATATAGTCTTAGTTAATGCTTTTTGTGGTAATTTTTTCAATGCCTGCTTTGCTATATTAGTTGATATTAATCTTAATGCATTAGTTGCTCCACCAACACCAAACATTACTCCTATAAAAATTATTAATTCATTTTTCACTCTCTCATTATCAATAGTATCCTCTTCCCACAAATCCTCAAACCCATATAGATATGCTAATTCCTGTGCTATCTTAAGTGCCACTCCAAAAAATTGTAAAGTATCAGCAGGTATAGTGGCTGCCATAGCAAGTCCACCTGGTAATCCTGCCAAAAAAGAAGCTCCCGATGTTTGAGCTGTTCTTTTATTTATTATATTCTTAGCTATTTTATTTAATAAAACTAAACCAATTCCTGCTTCTATTGTATTTGATTTAATAGCCTGGTTAATTTTTTCTTGTGAAACATAGTTACTTAACTCTTTTATCAAAAAGCTAGTTCTATTCACTTTTACGCCTGGGATTTTTAATGCTGTAGTTAATGCTACTTCAAATTTATTATTTTCCTCAAAATTATTCACAATAACCCTCCATATTGCCTTTATACATACTTCATCATATTATATATTCTACCATGTATTTTTACAAGTTCTTTGATATAGTAATTAATTTATTTTTATTGAGTTGTTACATCTTTCTCTAATTTCAATTAAATATATGTAAAAAGTATTTATATTGGATAAAATTTTTGATAATATAGTATAAATTATATTTATAGAAAGAGGGTTTATTTATGGATAAAAATGTAGCAAATGATTTTACGTATACTAACTTTATAAACAACACATATTATGATTGGCTTGGTAGAATTCCTTTCGATCTTCCTAATGAAGAGATTTATGGTATTATTCCCTTTATTTTAAACTAACTTAAATATACTAGGAGCTCTATGAGATTTTATTTTATAAACCTTTTAAAGTACCAGCAAGGAGTAAAACATGATAAGAGAAGCAAACGAAAAAGATTTAATGTATATTTTAGAAATTTATAATGATGCTATATTAAATACAACTGCAATCTATGATTACAAGGTTCATACTCTTGATGATAGCATACAATGGTATGAAAAAAAGAAGCAAGATGGATACCCAATATTAATATTTGAAGAAAATAATAGAGTTGTTGGATTTGCTACATTTGGTCAATTTAGGGCATGGCCGGCATATAAATATACAATAGAACATTCCATATATGTACATAAAGATTATAGAAATAAGGGTATTGGATCAAAATTAGTAAAAGAGATAATAAAAATTGCTAATGAACGAAAATATGCCACACTTGTTGCTGGAATTGATGCAGCAAATGTAGATAGTATTAAAATGCATGAGAACTTAGGATTTAGATTTTCAGGTGTAATCAAAAAAGCAGGATTTAAATTTGGTAAATGGTTGGACCTTGATTTTTATCAATTAGAATTAATTGGTCCAAAAATACCTGTAGAAGGATAAAATGAAAATTAAAGCAGGTTATGGTGTTATAAAATCGCCTTAACCTGCTATTTGTATTTTCAACTGTGCAGCTTTTATATCTGTAAGTACTTTTATAATATCGCTGTGGAAACTGATTAAGGCTTATTAAGTGAATCCTTTTTTCATATTGGCATATCACCAATCATCTTAAAATATAAAAATTTATAAGAATATACAGCTGCGATCTATGGAGTTTTTGACTCTCCGTGTACTTGAATTATTCCATTATTTACATTTACAAATGTTACCTCAATATCTTGTAATCCTATTAAATTTCTATAAAATTAAAGTCTAAAGGCATTCGATAATTACTCCTTATTTTGATTTTTTCTGCAAGATAATCATAAATAAGATATCGTATGTTTTTTAATTTTTTTGCCAGCACATTGATAATGCAACTAATGGTATTTTTAATTATTCACAAAAGTCGTGGTTGAACCCTTTTAATTATTTTATAGCTCAACTTTCAACTAAAAAAATTGCGTCGTAATTTGCCTATATTAAGCCCAAGTTTTGTATGTGCGAAAGTTGAATTTATAAATAATTAGTATAGGATTATGATTTAATTTACTATATTATATCTACACTCTTAATCAAATCCGGAATACCTTTTCTATAAATTCTTCCTGAAAAAGCTTCATGTGGAAGTGATAAAAATTTAGTACCAGGTTGAGTAATCCTGCGATAAATAGGGTCTGCTATCACAGTTTTCGCATTTTGCAAATAAAACATTATACTATCTTCATCTTCTGCCTGAATATCCCCTGATAATAACAAATCAGGCTCCGTTTCCAGGGGACATAAAACTTTAACTTTCATGTTCTTTTCAAGTGCAAGTGCTGCTGCTAATGATTCGGAATAAATGCTTTCTCCAATAATAACTGTGTCACCACAGGCAGTTCGTTTATCATATGCAATTTGCGATTTTCCTGTATTAATTGCCTTATCTAGTGCTTTCATTACTACAGATGCAAACTGATCTCCCATTGGAACACCCACAACATATGGTGTTCCAAACTTCTTCTGTAATTCTTTCGCTGCGGGAAGTCCAGTGCAAGAAACAACCAGATTTACTTCTGCAGCTCCGGCTTGTTTCATTTGCTCCAATGTACTTCCCATTGCCCATACAGATAAAACTTGAAAACCAGCTTCAGTTAATCGCCTTTTAATGCTGTCTACACTGCTGTTTACAGAATAATCTAAGGGAGTAGCTCCAAGTACATTTACACTTTTTGTTCTTTTAGGTATACCAGTTAGGGTAAATCGTTTTACTATTTCAGCAAGAGCTTGTCCTGCCCCACATATGTAAGAGTGCATTCCATTGGTTTGAATAGCAAATGTAGAAATTCCAGTTTGATTCTCAATCACTTCTGCAATGGCAGGAAAATCTGTACCTATCATCATTGGAATGGGCGTACCTGCAATAGCTATAAATTTAGGATGCAAGTCACTCGCTGCACTGACAATATCATGTATTAATTTTTCATCATCACCCATGATAGCTTCCATCTCAGAAAGCCCTGAAATATAAATCATACTATCCATATCATACCAACGCGGTTCGTCATGAGTATTATATGTTGAATTACACCCTGATGCATCATGCATAATAGTCATTCCGCCTAATTCATATAATGCAGAACAGACGCCTGACACGTCTGCGGTATATGTTGAAATAAATGCTGAAGCCTGTTTCATAAGCAGCAATCACACCCCAATCCTTTGATTTGTATAAGTTCACGTACATTTTTCGGGCATATAAAAGCTTCTTTCATAAGTCCAGCCAATCTGACAATTCCATCAAAGCCGTACATGCCACCGCCTTCTACTATATTCACAAAATATTCACTTCCTGTAAAATAAGCAGCCTTTTGTCCTATTGCAAGACTCTTTTCACTGCATTTTCTGTCTAATACACGCATCTTTGCATGTACTGTAGCATACACTTTCATTTCAGGTTTGTTTTTTACAAGCCAGTCAAAATCTGTTTTGTCCCATTCTGTAAATGAATCTACATACAGCCTATCTACATTAAATCCATTTTCCACAAGTAATCGTGCGAGTCCTGCTGGTCTCGGAACAGATGTATAATCTATGGAAATCTTTGCATCACCAATCACTTCTTTTGCTTCTTTCAAAGCATTTAAAGCTGCTGATTTTTCATATGCGTATTCTTTTTTTTGTAATCCCAAATATTCATTTAATGTATTCAAATTTTTTGTTATTTCATCAAATCCATAACATAGAGGCAAATGCAAGTGTTTCTGTCCTAATTTTTCTTGCAAATAGTCTCCACTTGGTATTACAGCCGGCAGACAGGATATGTTAACACAACTTTCAGCCATTTTAAGGTATTCATCATATGTTTTGCAAAGAGTAATATCTTTCAATTCATATCCATTTTCACGGATGGTCCGTATCAGTTCACTGCTTTCATCCGTAGGAATATTGTTACCAATAATATTAATGCTTTTTCTATTAACCTTTAGTGGTTCAAGGATACTATACAACTGACGTCTCATTTTCTGGTCTGGTGTTAGACCGCTTTTTCTCATAATTGGGTCCATATAGCATTCTGCAAAAGCCACATCGGGATATCTTTTTCGTAATTCTTTGTAAACCAGATCCAAATCACATCCCATAAAATGATGTATGCAGGCGGTAAATACCAGAACTGCCGGAGGTTTCTGTGGAAGCTTCTCCAGTATATTAGACACACCCTCAATGATAAGTTCTTCCATGTCACCTTCAAGCACATTGTTCTCCTGTACAGCTATAGTTGAGAATCTATCAGATGTGCCCATTTCTGCTGCTGTAAGAACAACACCTCTTAAACAGTTTGCTGCACATACATATATCTGATGTGATTTTGGAATAAGCATTCCAATATGAACTATATTCCATGTTCCCCTGGCGGGGGCACCATATTCCAGCCCAGATACAAAGGGTGCAGGAAATGCAGCATCTTTTATTGCAGTACAGACACCTGTCTCATCAACGTGTCCAGATACATTTATCAGCATAATATCTCCTTTCCACATATCCTCATGATAATTTCTGCCAGCTTCCTATACTGTTTTGCCATATCACTGTCAGGAAATGCTTCTATTACCGTCTTATTCAAAGTTTCTGCTTCCTGAACAACTTCTCTCCTGTTCAGGGTACCAACTATTTCTGAATGAATATCCTCTGCCAATTCGCTTACTTTTTCATATTCATTTTTCACATTTCTTCTGTTAAGAATAATGCCTCCAAGACCTGCATAACCTCTGTTTTTAAAGTTATCTATAGCCATTGCAATATTGGCTGCTGCATGAATAGCCATGTTCTCGCCTGATGTTATAATAAATACTTTGTCTGCGTAGCCCTTACGCATTGGCATGGAAAATCCTCCACATACTACATCACCCAATACGTCATATATCACTACATCTGGTTTATATACCTCATAAGCACCTTTTTCTTTCAATTTTTCTAGTGCTGCTATAATTCCCCTGCCTGCACATCCAAGGCCTGGATTAGGACCGCCTGCTTCCACGCATATTACGCCATTGTATCCAACAGCCACCATATCCTCTAATGTAAAATTATCCTTCTTTTCCCTTACAAGTTCAAGCACCGTATTCATGTTTATTTTACCGTGAAGTGAAACTGTAGAATCAGCTTTAGGGTCGCACCCGATCTGCATGACCCTTATTCCTGTATCAGAAAGTGCAGCCGATATGTTAGAAACTGTTGTAGATTTTCCAATGCCACCTTTTCCATACACTGCAATTTTTATCATAATACGTTTCCCCCATATTCTAACTCACCTTTCGCACATGCAAAATTTTGACTCAACATAAAAATAATGTGACACAATTTAGTGGATAGTTACAAGTGATAAGTGATAAGTGACAAGTGATAAGTGAATGAGGATTTTTTTCCGTTTCACTACAAAAAATCTTTAATTGAATTTTTGATAGCTCGTTTCGCCAAAGCGAAACATTGCTGATTTATAAATTTAAAGATTTTTTGCAATAGCAAAAAATCAACCTTAACTTGTCACTTGCAACTTGTCACTTGTCACTAAAAATATTGTTTCGCATTGTTTTTAAACTGCGAAAGTTGAGTTCTAATTTACTAGTGTTCACCTACTACATTAACATATTCTTGGAAGCAATTCTCCTCCTGGGGGCGGTAATAATGTTTCAGCACCGATTTCTGTTTTTACAATAACACGCCCTGCCATATCGTGGCTTACCTCACCAATAATAGCTGCATCTTTCGAATATTTACCTTTATGTAATGTATCAACAAGCTTTGGAGCAATTTCTTTTGGGGCAAAAACGACAAGCCTGCCTTCACATGCAAGATATAATGCTTCCAGCCCGAGCATGCCACATACACCTTTTACACCATCTGCTACTGGTATACTCTTTGAATCCAGTCTAATTCCAACTTTGCTCTGCTCCGCAATTTCATATAATACCGTGCCGACACCTCCACGTGTAGCATCTCTGATTACATGAATATCTTTTGACGTATCAAGCATAGCTTTTACTGTTCCCCATAATGGTGCACAGTCACTGGTTACATCTGCTTCAATTCCAAATTCATTTCGTGCCAGCAAAACAGTACATCCATGCCGTCCTATATCACCAGTTACAATAATTGCATCACCAGGTTTTGCATTAAAGCCAGAGGTATTAACACCATCTATAATCTGTCCGATACCTGTCGTTGTTATAAATACACCATCAACCTGTCCCTTCGCGGCAACCTTTGTATCTCCAGCTGCTATTTTGACCCCTGCTTCATTTGCAGTCTTTTCCATAGCTGATGCAATTTTCTCTAGCTTGTCCATTGGAAACCCTTCTTCAATGACAAACGCACATGATAAATACAGCGGCCTTGCTCCCATACAGGCTAAGTCATTTACTGTGCCACAAATACTTAATTTACCAATATTTCCACCTGGAAATTCTGGTGGAGAAACAATAAATCCATCTGTTGTAAATGCTAGTTTTTCTCCGTTAATGTTCAATACCGCAGCATCATCTGCTGTCAGGTCAGGATTGGAAAAATGAGCTTTAAAAATCTGCTCTATTAATTCTGATGTTTGCTTTCCTCCAGCTCCATGAGCTAGTGTAACTATTTTATCCATTTATATTTCCTCCATACTGATAATATGCTGAACATGCACCTTCATTGGATACCATGCAGGCTCCAACAGGATGCAGTGGTGTACATCCTTTGCCAAACACTTTACAATCTGATGGCTTACATTTTCCCTGCAGAACATCACCACAGCGGCATGCCGGATTACTTCTTCCCTTTACTTCTCCTAAATGGAATTTAATTCTGGCATCAAACTCTTTATAAGCTTCTTTCAATTTAAGACCTGAATTTTCAATAACGCCAAGGCCTCTCCATTCAGAATCACAGTCCTCCATGATTTCAGATACAATAACGTGAGCCGCTTTACTACCTTCATGTGTTACAACTCTCGGATAACAGTTTTTAAAGAAACTGCCCCCCTCCTGTAATCTTGTGATTACTACGGCAAGTGCTGTCATGATTTCATTTGCAGTAAAACCTGTTATTACTCCGCTAACGCCTTCGTTAACTAAAGCCTCACACAATTTTGTACCTGTAATGGCATGTACATGGCCAGGATATAAAAATGCATCTGCGCTGTCTTTTAAAGTTCTGTATACTCCTGGCATAGTTTTGTTTGCCGTAAGTAATGCAAAATTTATAAGTCCTGCGTCTTTCGCCTTTTTCACCGCCAGGCAGCTGACAGGTGTGGTTGTTTCAAATCCTACTGATAAGAATACTACCTGCTCCTTGCGGTTCCCTTTAGCATACTCATAAGCATCAATAGGTGAATATACTATTTGAACTTTCGCGCCTTTTGATCTGGCTCCTGCAAGGTTCATTTCTGAACCAGGCACTCTTACTAAATCTCCAAATGTACATATTGTGGCATTATGATCAAGAGCCAGCATAATAGCTTCATCAATAAAACCAACCGGAGTAACGCAAACCGGACATCCCGGTCCTGATATCAGTTCAATATTCTCTGGTATGATGTTCCTGATTCCCAACCTGAATATCTCATGAGTATGAGTTCCGCAAACTTCCATAATACGGATCTTAGGTCCCCTGTAGGATTCAATAATCTCCTTTGCGGTTTTCTCTATCTTCTCAGCCATTATAATTCCTCCATGATTTTATCTGTTTCACTCTTATCATCATCCGTAATTTTAGAAATGGCAATTCCTGCATGAACCATAACATAATCGCCTGGTTCCAATTCATCAATTAATTCTGTAGATACCTCTCTTTTTGCTCCTGAAGCATCAATGAGTGCCACCCCTTCTTTAATGTTTACAACTCTTGCCGGCAAACCTACACACATAATTATTTTCCTCTCCTTCCTTTAATTTATTTACATGTTTCATTGCTACTACTGCCTGCCCTAGTGCTATTCCACCATCATTTGGTGGCAATAAACTATGGGTTAAAGCTCTAAATCCCAGTTTTCTCAAACGGTCTACGCTCATTTTTAATAATAACTGGTTTTGATATACTCCGCCGCTTAATGCTATGGTTTTGATTCCAGTCTTTTTTGAAGCATGTGCACACCCAGCTGCAATCATGTCTGACAATTTTTGATGAAAAAAATAAGCAAGCATCCGTGCATCTTTCCCAGCCAAAATTTCCTCTACGATTTTCTTTACTAAAACGTCAGTTGCCAGAATCAACCGTCCATCTGAATTTTCATAAAAAAGATTGGAAACTTCAATGCTATCCACATCAGAAATTTTGCCACAACTATTACTTCCGGCATATTTTTCTGCATAAGCTTCTGCTACAAATTCAAGAGTAGTAGAAGCTTCACCTTCAAAAGATGATTGTTTCCTGATATTCAGGATAGCACTTACAGCATCAAACAAACGCCCTGCACTTGTAGATATTATGCTGTTTATTTTGTTGTCAGCCATCACAAACTGAACATTGCAATTCTTCTCATCACATAATTTAAGCTGTTTTACAATTTCAGCTGCCTTTGATTTGTCCTTGTATATACCATAAATCATAGATACTGCAATTCGCCAGCCCTCTTTAGCTGACATGTCACCACCAACCTGGACAAATGGTTTTATGCTGCCGAGTCTGTCAAATCCATCATAAGTAACTTTTAATAACTCCCCACCCCAAATGGTTGCGTCTGTTCCATATCCTGTTCCATCAAATGAAACGCCTATAACCGGATCAGAATAATCATTTTCAGCCATACAGGATACGATATGTGCATAATGATGCTGAACCTGCAGCACGGGAATTCCAATTTCCTGTGCCACGCACGTAGTATTATACTTTGGATGCATGTCACATGCCACAATGGTTGGCGTAGTCTCAAGCAGAGTTTCCAGTCTTGTAATGGACTCCTTCAAAACTTTTACTGTTCTTAAATCTTCCATGTCGCCAATATATGGGGACTGATAAAACAAATCATTTTTACCTATACAAAAAGAATTTTTGAGTTCACCGCCAACTGCCAGTACTTCCCCTTTAAATCCGTTTGAAATCGTAAATGGCAGCGGTGCATATCCTCTGGAGCGCCTTATCATATAAGGTTTTCCTTCAAAGAAATCCATAACCGAATCATCTGCACGAATACGAATTTTTCGGTTATGTGATAATATAACATCACACATCTTCGATAATTCTGTTATTGCATCATTGTCATCTCTGCATATTGGTGCACCTGATGTATTACCACTTGTCATCACCAGGCAATCCGGCATTGCTATATCATCATCATATGTAAATATCAACAATTGAACAGGAGCATATGGAAGCATTACTCCCACCTTGGGATTATCAGGTGCCACAGCATCACACACCATTCCACTTGGCTTCCTTTTCAGAAGTATGATTGGTTTCTGATGTCCATCCAATACTTCTTTTTGAACTTTCGTAACTTCACATTCACGTTCTACAGTTTCCATGTCCCGCATCATAACTGCAAATGGTTTCGCCGGCCTCGTCTTTAATGTTCTAAGCCGCTGCACTGCTTCCCTATTTGCTGCGTCACAACAAAGATGAAAACCTCCAATTCCCTTTATAGCTACAATCCCTCCATCATTGATTACTTGTCTTGTATAAGTAATTGCAGTCCTGCCGCGCTCATTTCTTCCAATGAGGTAAACCTCCGGACCGCATTCATTGCAGCATACGGGCTGTGCATCATATCTTCGAGTTTCTGCGTGAGTGTATTCATATTCACATTCCGGGCACATAGGAAATTCGCCCATACTGGTACGTACACGGTCATAAGGCATGGAATCTAAAATAGTAAGTCTTGGTCCACAGCACGTGCAGTTTATAAACGGATGAAGATATCGTCTGTCATTCTTATCAAAAAGTTCTCTTTTACATTCTGGACAGATGGCAATGTCTGGAGATACAAAAATCTCACCTTGCACATGTTCACTTTCAATAATTTCAAAGTCCTGAAACTTTTCTGACTCTTCCACTTCATGCACATCAATTTTTAATATTGATGAACGCTTTGGAGGATTGTGTTCTAAATCGTACAGAAAACCTTCTACTCTACTTTCACTGCCCTGCGCCCATATTTCTACGTAAGGTCCTTTGTTGCACACACTTCCAAGTATTTGATTTTTATTTGCATGCCGGCTTATCGTAGGTCTGAAACCAACTCCCTGAACGATACCATAGACTCTAACAAGCAGAGTTTTATACTCTTTCATCTGATATCACATCTTTCCTGAAACTGCAAAATGTGGTGTACCCACATACATTCCCTTGAAGTTAGGTATTGCACGTTTCAATATATTATCGCCTATAATTACATCGTAATTTCCTTGTTCGATGAGTTGCACAAACTGGTCCTCTTCCATAAGAGAAATATCCTGAGCTTCTTTCAATTCGTCCTTTAGCATAAACCAAGAAGCAACTGTTACGTCTGAATTGACATTTCTATGTATTTCATCTCTGATAGAATTCGCTATCACCTGCTGATGTATTACTAAAACTTTTTTACCTTCAAAATCTTTAAACTGTTCTTTCATTTCATCCTGTAATATATCTGAGACCAGCGGATAAAAAACTTCATAAGGTGTCCCGAATCTTTCTTTTAAATACTGTGCAGCCTTTAATCCTGCAGGCGATACTACCACATTTTTGAAAGCGCTCCCGGCAGCTTCTGCCTTTGACAAATCTACTCCCATGCCATAGCAGTAAATATTTTTGAAGCCCTCTTTCTTTAGTGCGGCTTCTATTTTATCTGCTGCCTTTAAGTCACTCATGTCAAGTGGTATTGTTCCAATTACGCCAATAGTTTCTTTCTCTACTGTGAGGCCATCCTTTGCAAATGTTTTAAACATTTTAAGATAAGCTTTTTCAGCTCCCACATCATATAAATCCATACCAGTAGTTTCTATCGTAAGAACAGGTATTTCAAGTTTCTTTTCTGCCATTTTCTTTATTGCATTGTAATCAGTAGCAATAACTGCCGGTACCGGAGTTCCGATAACTGCTGCAAATTTCGCTTCCACTTTTTTAGCGGTATCCACAAGTTTTGCTACAAGCCTGTCATCACGCCCCAATATAGCATCCATATCACGAAGACCAGCACTGAAAATGGTACTTTTTTCTATAACCCACCTAGGCTCATCAAATCCACATACATTACCAGTACATCCTCCTGCATCACAGATAACTATAATTCCATTAAGCTTATAAAGAACAGCTGCCGCACCAGACTGATCTGGTGCAAAAGGTGGTATGTATTTCCTTAACCCTTTCATCTATGCCTCCTTATCAAAACAATCCAATGAATGTTTCAATTCCTCAAATAATTTTTTTACACCAGCATACCCAAATGGCTGAATGTCCTGATTCCAAGGTACATTTACACAATCGGGATGATAGTACTGTGCATCCTTACCAATGGTTATATCAATCTTTTCTTCACTGCAATCATAATAAAGCATCGTAGGTTCAAGATTGGAATAAATCTTAGTCTCAGGGCTCAATTTGGCAATTTTTCTGATATAAACAAAGTCTTCGTAAGTAAGACTAGCATATATTTCAGCTACCTTGAATCCATATCTGATAAGCGCCAAAGACAACTCAAAAGAATTAGCATTCATCGCCTCCCCTACCGCAAATGTTGTATCAGGATAAACAGCTTTCAATTCATCTATCGCTTTTTTCGCTTCATCATAATATTTTTGATCATCAAAGCTTGTACCAAGAGCATTGGTGAAAATCCTATATTGATTCTGCACTTTATCTATCTGATACAGTCTTATAAGCTCTGCTGCCGGAATATCTAGCCGTTTCATAATATCCTGTGCTGCAAATCTTGCTTCTGGATTTAATACAAGATTAAAATTTGCCTCCGCCATATGCATATATTCATCAAAGTCTTTTAAGCGGGAGATTTCATTTATTTTCTTCATGCCAATCTGGTGCAGCAAATCATATAGTTCGCAAGTTTCTATAAGTGGAGCAAAATATCCAAGTATATTAACTGTATCCAGCTTTTTTTCCATTGGTTCAAGCAAAGAATAAATAGACTGCCTTACATGTACCATAGGAGGCTTACGACCTTCTCTTGTTAATGCATACATATAACATGGAAGAACAGGAATATTCACCCTATCCATAGCCTTTCTGCAAACACGCTCCATGTCTGTTCCGAGTAGTGCATCAACACATGTAATACAAATCATAACCACTGATGGCATACTAGGTGTGCACTTACAAATCTCTTCCACTGCCTGTGGAATATTTTTCAAATGACCTCCAGTAACAATATCAGTTTCATCCATCATCAAATAGAAAATTCTATCACTATATCCACCCAACTCACTTAATGTTGTTGTATTCCTGCCGCAGCACCCCGGAGCTACTAAAAGCATAACTGACCCTGGTATTGCTAGTCCTGCACGCTTAACCCCAAACCCTTCAGCACCTGGTGAATTAAAAGAAAGAGTTGCCGGTGAACTGTAAATCAAATGCGTATTCGAAATAAGTTCTGCAGGAATATTATCTTTACCTGCTGCGGCTAAATTTTCTGCTGTAATATAATATGGCTCTTTTTTCATTTCATTCCCTCATCTTTAATCAATAATTTGGCTAAATTAAAAAAGCACTGACTTATTGGAAGGTTAGGATCTCCTTCAATAACTGTTTTCCCCATTTCCTCAAAACGATTGATATCCTGATTTCTTGGAATATCACCTACAATTGGAAGACCAGCCTTATATGCAAAGTCTTTTACTTTTTTCTCTTCATTTTCAACATTTCTATGATTGAACACGATACCAAACACCTTTGCATAACTTCTATCTTCAAAATTTTTAACTGCACTATTTATATTATTGGCTGCATAAAGAGCCATTTTTTCACCCGAAGTAACAATGAGTACTTTTTCAGCATATCCTTCACGAATAGGCGCTGCAAATCCACCGCAAACTACATCACCTAAAACATCATAAAGTACAACATCAGGTTTGTATGTTTCAAAAAGATTTAAATCCTCTAATAGATTAAATGTAGTAATAATGCCTCTGCCTGCACAACCTAGACCTGGTGTAGGACCCCCGGTCTCTATACACAGAACATCACCAAAACCTACTTTTGAAATATCCTCAATTTTTTCTGGATCCGTATCAAATTTTCTTATATAATTCATTACAGGCATTAATGATTCTCCTCCAAGCAAATTGATGGTGGAATCTGCTTTAGGATCACATCCTATCTGAATAACTTTTTTTCCGAGCTTGGCAAAGGCTGCTGACAAATTACTAGTAATTGTAGACTTTCCAATGCCGCCTTTCCCATAAATTGCTATTTTTATCATAAGTCCGATCCCTCCTTGCTAAAATCCCCTTTTCTAACTACCATTTGATAACTAATTTGTGCCATTTGTCCTTTTAGTTTATAATACCTTCTTCGCATTAGTTACATCTCCAGGGCAAAGGTTTGTCCATAATACCAGCTAATATGATGATATTTATACCTTTACCCGAAACTGAAAGCCAAATGAGAAAAACAGCTTTTATGCTTTTGTAATTACGTTGGAATACGAGGTCTTAGTACTGATTCCACGTAGTCTTCCTATCTTCCCAGAAAGTGCACTAATTACATCCTGCGGAGCATCTATGGCAATGCTGATGATATTGATGCCCTTTGAGTGGTATGGAATACCCATACGACCAATAATATATTTTCCGTATTCATGAAGCAAAGTGTTTAATACTTCGACGGAATCCTCATTTTCAACAATAACTCCAATGATAGCAACCCTAGTTTCCATGTTTATTCCCTCCAATAAATAAAAAAATTGCATCCTTGAAGATGCAATTATACCAAAATAATATTATTATTTGCCTATAATATTATATATTTCCGTGCCTTCCATCTCAAAAATATTTCGATGTTAGATTAACAAGAATATTATCTCTTGTTATCTAATATTTGTCAAGTACTTATTCTAACTCGTTTGTGTCAAGTTCTAGTGGGCAATTTCTTTTTTGAAATTTTTCCATTATAAACTCAGTCAAAATTTTTCTCTTAATAGATTTTGCCCTCGACCCAAAAGGGCCCTCTCCTCCCCTTAATTTTTTACTTTAAATTTTTAAATTATCTATAAATAAGTTCGCTAAAATTTCTCTGCTTAAAAAAGCTCTGTATTGATCTCCTACCATTAGTTTTGTTACATATTCCAGGCTTTCTTCTACTTTTCCTTCATTCAACATTCTTATTAGCTTATGGGCTTCCCTTTTCTTCCATCCTTCATAAGTTATCCCAAGTTTAAGTTATTTCTTCTTAGATTTTCCTCTTTTAGGTTTATCTTTTCCCTGGATGCTTAACCAGATTTCATCCATTTCTTGAAATTATTGGCTAAAGTGATATTCATTTTAAACCAAAATCCAATATTTTTCAATAAGGTAAATAATCCTTTCTTTATCTAAAATTTCAACTTTTACCATCAATGTAGATTCTGTGTGGTATAATACGGTTAAGAGTATTTTATAAAATAACAATTTTAGTTTGCAAGGGGGATATATATGATTAAAGAGATAGATGAAAAGAAAAAAATACTTGATAGCAAAAGACCATTTGATAAAACTGCTATTAAAAACTTAAAACAGTATTTTGATGTAGAGCTTACATATAACTCAAATGCTATTGAAGGAAATACCCTTACAATTACGGAAACTAAAGTTATTTTAGAAGATGGACTTACTATTGGAAAAGGAAAAACCCTTAAAGAGCATCTTGAAGTTATTAATCACAAAGAAGCTATTGACTACGTTGAAGATATAGTTAATAAAAATATAGATATTAGTGAAAGTATTATAAAAAACTTACATTACATTATTCTTAAAACTATAAATAATCAAAATGCAGGAAAATACAGAAATGTGAATGTACTCATAAGCGGCAGCAAACATAGACCTCCAGAGCATTTCTTAGTTTCTCAAGAAATGGAAGACTTAATTAAGTGGTATGATGAAAACAAAAATAAATTACATCCTATAAAGCTTGCAGCAGAATTTCATCATAAATTTACTTTTATACATCCTTTCATAGATGGAAATGGCAGATGTGGAAGATTACTTATGAATTTAATTCTTATGAGATGCGGATATCCAATCACTGTTATAAGAATGGAAGATAGGAATGAATATATGAATGCTCTTGAAAAAGCAAGTGTTGAAAATAATTTGGAGGATTTTATAAGTATTGTTGCTGCATCAGTAAATAGAAGCTTAGATACGTATTTATATATATTAAAATAAGTCAGTATAAAATTGAGCGTATAAAAAATTTTGTGTAAAGTGAATAAAAATCACTCTTTCTTGGCAATAATTTTAGGTAATTATATTACGAATATTTACAAGAAGGAGTGAGTTTTTATATCGAATATTTCTAAAGAAATTTTTTCATCGTTATATTTATCCCAAACAATTTTTTTATCATTACTATAAGCTAAAGCTGGAAAGGTTCCATAATATTTTGCTTTTATTAAATAGTGGTAACCAGCACTTCCTATTACTTCAATTATTTCC
>DAISLB010000001.1:0-106032 GCA_036820645.1 Clostridium sp. | reverse complement strand
TGCCAATGGTACTGCAGGGGAGGCCCTGTGGGAGAGCAGGTCGCTGCCAGGTAAAAGAATTAGAGTACTTAATTGGTACTCTAATTCTTTATTGGTAACTTATTCAACTTATGTCCAATATTTCTTGTTTTGGACAACAACACTTTTTGCTGTCCGTATGTCAGATCTTACAATACACTTTTTAGAACTTTTCCTATGCTATCATGTATAACGATAGTAGCCTTATTATCATAAGAAGTAGAAGATTTATTTATAAGAACTAAATACTTTCCATTAAAATAATTAATTAAACCTGCAGCAGGATATACTACCAAAGAAGTACCTCCTACAATTAACATATCAGCTTGATTTAAGTAGCTTACAGATTTATTCAATGTGTCCATGTCTAGACTTTCTTCATATAAAACTACATCTGGTTTTATTGTTCCATCACATTTATCACATTTTGGTATAAGACCTGGGGTATTTAGTATATAATCTAAATCAAAAAATTTTCCACATTTAGTGCAATGATTTCTATGAACGGAACCATGTAACTCTAATACGTTATTTGATCCTGCCATTTGATGGAGACCATCTATATTTTGAGTTATTATAGCTTTTAACTTTCCCATTTTTTCTAATTCCGTAAGAGCGTAATGGGCATCATTTGGTTTTGCATCTTTGTATATCATTTTTGTCCTATAAAAATCAAAGAAATCCTCAGTATGAGACATAAAAAAACTATGGCTTAACATTACTTCAGGAGGATATGAAAAATTATTTTTAGTTTTATATAGACCTGCTTCAGATCTAAAATCAGGTATTTGCGATTCTGTAGAAACTCCTGCACCACCTAAAAATACAATATTAGTACTTGAATCTACAGCGGATTTTAAATTCTCATAACTCATAAAATCACCTCTGATTAATATTATAGCATATACTTTTTATATGTTTAATTGTTTAGCAAATATTAGCATAGTTTAATTTAACAATAAAATTATTTTATACAGATTAGAGTAACCCATTTTATTTGTCCTGACTTTTTAGTAATTATAGTTGACAAAAAGTAATTAAAATGATATCATAAGCTCTGTTAAAAAAAGTATGGCGCTATAGCCAAGTGGTAAGGCAGAGGTCTGCAAAACCTTTATCTCCAGTTCAAATCTGGATGGCGCCTCCATATCATAAAAAATTACTGTATTTATTATATTTGTATTTAAATTGTCTAGTTTACTACAGGTTCTAATACACGTATTTCTCCATTTTCAAAATTTACTTCTACACTGCTTCCAATTGGTAAAGTTATTCTTGGATATGAATGTCCAGATTGGAAGTTGATTAAAGTTGGTTTTTTTAAGCTAAGTATCCTGTCTTCAAATATTTCAGTTAAAGTTAAGCTTCGTTCATAATGAGGAAGTTCACAATCTTTAAACTGTCCCAAGATAAAGCCTGCACATTTTTGGAGATCTCCACTTAGTGTCAATTGAGTAAGCATTCTATCAATTTTATAAGGTTCTTCTCCTACATCTTCTATAAATAGTATTTTATTTTCTGTATTTAGGGCATAAGGAGTACCTAGAAGGCTAGATATGAGGCAGAGATTTCCTCCTACAAGGGTACCAGTTGCGTATTCTCCATTGAAATACTGTGTGGGAATATTCTCGGGGTTTTTTATAGTAAAGGGAGCATATCCACACATTAAAGTATCTAAAAAACTCTTTAATGTAAAATCACCAAAATTAGAAGTACACATTGGAGAGTGAAAGGTAATTATATGGCATTTATCGTATATATTGTTTAATAAGGTAGTTATATCACTAAACCCTGCAAATATTTTAGGGTTTTTTTCTATAATGTTAAAATCGATAAGAGGAAGAAGTCTCATGCTGCCGTATCCACCTCTTGTGCATAATATCATATCTACATTTTTATCTAAAAACATGTCCATAATATCGGAAGCCCTGTCCACATCTTTGCCAGCTAAGTAGCCCCACTTGTCATATATATGTTTTCCTTCTTTAATGTTAAATCCAAGTTTTTTTAAAAATTGGATTTTCTCTTTAATTTTTTCAGGCTTTTCTGCACTTGCCGGAGATACAAGGCCTATAGTATCTCCTTTTTTTAATCTTTTTCCAATCAAAATTATCACATCCTAAAATTAAAATAAGTCTTTTTTCTTTAAAAATAGTATACACACCAAGCAAATTGAAGCTGTTATTGCATATACCATCCAGAAGCCATTTGATGATTTAGCAAAAGGTATTCCATTTAAGTTCATACCAAAAGAACCAAATATTATATTTGGAATTGCCATAACTATAGTTACCGAAGCTAGGAGTTTCATGACTATGTTTAAGTTATTGGATATAACCGAGGCAAATGCGTCCATAGTTCCTGTTAAAATATTACTATATATGTTTGTCATTTCTATGGCTTGTTTATTTTCAATTATAACGTCTTCTAGAATATCTTGATCTTCAGGGTACTTCTGTAAAAGTTCTAACTTTAGCATTTTTTCTAAAGTTATTTCATTAGCTTTTAACGATGTTGAAAAGTAAACAAGAGATTTTTCCAAAGATAAAAGTTGAATAAACTCTTTATTTTTCATGGATCTATGGAGTTTTTGCTCAATCATTACGCTTTTTTTATCTATTTGTCTTAAATAAAGCAGATAATAACTTGCTATTCTATAAAGTATTTGTAAGATAAACCTAGATCGTTTGAAGGTGTAGAAAGACTTAACTTTACCATCTATAAAATCAGTAAGAATTCTGCTGTTTTTTAGGCAAACCGTTATTAATATGGATTCTGTATGAAGTATAGCTAATGGATACGAATCATAAGTTAAAGAGTTAACTTCCATTTCTGTAAAAGGAATATCGACTATTACTAGTAGATTGTTATCTTCAGTGTCTATACGGGATGTTTCTTCTTCATCAAGAGCAGCCTTTAAAAAATCTATGGAAACGCCAGCTTTTTTTGATACTAAAAGTAAATCTTCCTCTGAAGGTGCTACAATATTAATCCAACAGCCATGTTCTATGGTATCTAGAGATTGTATCTTATTTGATTCATCTATGGTTTTATAAATTGAAATCATGTAATGCCTCCTTGTAAAAGTTAACAGGGTACCTTGGTTAGTTCCTTTGTGTATATTTATATTATATCTTATGAAAACATACTTTTGAATATATCATTATAAGATATAAATATAAACAATACTATTTAAATTTATTTATGTGGACAAAATAAGTTTAAGGCTAAAAGTGAATAGTATATATTATAGGATATAAAGTGAAATAGAATTTTTAAGATTGAATATTTTATGTATTAAAGGTAAGAATTTAAATAACAAAAGTAATAAGATTAATTTGTAAGTAGTGCTACTAGGAGGATATAGATGAAAAAAAAATATTGTATCATATGTGGAAAACCTTTGAGTAATGGTATAATAATATATGGCAGAGGTATATGTAAAAATTGTGAAGAAAGGTTAGTAAGATTAGAAAATAATTTAGATTTTTATGAATACTACAAAGAAAGAATAAGTAAAACTATAGCACGTTTTATTATAAGAGGAGAGATAACTCATTGTCAGAATTACCACTTTTAGAAGGAGTTTTAAAATACATTAAGGAAAATAATATATCATTTTGTATGCCGGGGCATAAAAATGGGAGGGGTTTTTATAATACTTCAATAGGAAGAGAGTTTGTATCCAATATTTTAAAAATTGATATTACTGAAGTAGATGGTGTAGACAATCTCCATAATCAAAAAAGTATAATATTAGATGCAAGTAAGCATCTTTCAAAGCTTTATGGAAGTAAAAAGTCTTATTTCTTAGTTAATGGCAGTACTTCTGGAAATATGATAATGTTGTTTAGCAGTTTTAATGAAGGAGATAAAGTTTTAATAGAAAGAAATTGCCATAGTTCTATACTAAATGGAATAATTATGAGGAAGTTAATTCCTGTATATTTAGAAAATATTATAAGTGAAAAAATAAATGCTCCTGTTTGTATAAATCTGGAGCATTTTTTACAAGCATTAAATAAAAATGAAGATATAAAAGGGATAGTAGTTACATATCCAAATTATTATGGAATATGCAGTAATCTTAAGTTTATAATAAAAGAAGCCAAAAAGCGTAATATAAAAGTATTAGTTGATTGTGCCCATGGAGCACATTTTGGAATTAATGAAAATTTACCAGAAAGTGCTGTAACACTTGGCGCAGATATGGTAGTCACTAGTGCACATAAAACTTTGCCTAGTTTAACTCAAACAGCTTATTTACATGTAAATAATGATAAATACATAGATAAAGTAGATTTTTATTATAATGCGTTTTTAAGTACAAGTCCCTCATACATAGCACTTTGCTCTATGGATTATGCTAGATTTTATCTTGAAAAGTATGGCAGCAGTGATTACGAAAAACTTATAGAGATAGCTGAATGCTATAGAAATAAGATAAATTCTATAAGAGGATTACGAGTAATTGGCAGAAAGGATATAGTACGATTTAATTCTAAAGAAAAAAATGCAGTATCAAGTGTAGCAGATATAGATTTAACGAGATATACTATAAATTTAGAACCAGGATACAGTGGCAATTTACTTTTAAAATATTTAAGAAAATTGAATATACAGTGTGAAATGAGTGATAATTTTAATTTAGTATTAATTTTTTCTCCTTTTAATAAAAAAGATGAGTTTCAAAGGCTGTATACTGTATTAAAGGAGTGTAATTTAGAGAGAATTAAATGTAAAAAATCAAATGTGAGAGAATATGGAATCCCCCAAAGTAAAATGATTCCTTTTGAAGTCGTAGATGCAGAAAAGGAAATAGTAGATTTGAATAATTCGTGTGGAAGAATAAGTGGAGCAAGTGTAATACCATATCCCCCAGGAGTTCCCATATTGTCTATGGGGGAACTGATAGATAGAGATGTTATTGAAGTTATTAAATATTATGTAAAAAATGATATGGACTTAATAGGAATAGAAGATAATAAAATAAAAGTTATAAAATAAATTTTGGAGGGAAGCAAATGAGTTTACGAAAAGGAAAACTTATAGTCATAGAGGGATGTGATGGCAGTGGTAAAGCTACGCAAACAGAAAAGCTTTACAAAAGACTTTCAAATGAAAATTATGATTTAAAAAAAATAGAATATCCTAATTATAATAGTGACTCTTCAGCTTTAGTAAAAATGTATTTGAATGGAGATTTTGGAAAAAGACCTGAAGATGTAAGTGCATATGCAGCATCTACATTTTATGCAGTGGATAGATTTGCATCTTATAAGATGGAGTGGAAAAGTTTTTATGAAAATGGTGGAATAATACTTGCAGATAGATATACAACAGCTAATATGATACATCAGGCTTCTAAGATTGATGATTTAGAAGAGAAAAATAAGTTTTTAAAATGGCTCTGGAATTTTGAATTCGATATATTGGGACTTCCTGTACCAGATTGTGTTATATTTTTGGATATGCCTCCTGAATATAGTAAGAAACTTATGACTAAAAGAAATAATAAATTTACAGGTAATGCAGAAAAGGACATACATGAGAGGGATTATGAATATCTAGTTAATTCTTATAAAAATGCTATACATATTGTAGATAAATATAATTGGAATAAAATTTCATGCATAGAAGGTACTAAAATAAAAACTGTGTATAAAATCCATGAGGATATATATGATTTGATAAAAAAGATATTATAGGAAAGTTAATATAGCGATTAAAAATTTCAGTTATATATGAGATAATAAACAGTTATGATATAATAAATGTAAGCTAATTTGAGAAATTTAGCCTATTTTTTATAAAATAAATTACAAGAGGTGATATTTTATGAAACTAATTATAGCCATTGTTCAGGATGATGATGCTGCTAATCTCTTGGAAATTTTAACAGAAAGTGGATTTAGAGTCACTAAACTTGCAACTACAGGTGGATTTTTAAGAGCTGGTAATACAACTTTGCTTATAGGAGTGGAAGAACAAGATGTGGATAAAGTAATAGCACATATAGAAGATGTATGTAAGACGCGAAATCAAATTATAACAACTCCTTCATCTGTGGCAAGTTCTACAGGGGTATATATACCATATTCCGTTGAGGTAGCAGTTGGAGGAGCAAATATATTCGTAGTAGATGTGGATAAGTTTATAAAGATTTAGTAGGAGGTATGCTGAATTGAGTTTTTGCAACATAATAGGGCACGAAAATATAAAACTCCAAATAAAAAATTCCATAGCTTCCAGTAGGTTTTCTCATGCCCATATTTTTGTAGGGGAAGATGGAATAGGAAAAAGTCTTCTTGCAAGAGAAACAGCTTTAGATATATTGGGAAAAAAGCAAGTGAAACAGTATGTGGATATAATTGAATTTAAAATGACAAAGGGTAAAAAATCTATTGGAATAGAAGAAGTAAAAAATATAATACAAGAGATAAATAAAAAACCTTATGAGGGTGATAGAAAAGTAATAATACTATATAATTCTGATAAAATGACAGAGGCAGCTCAAAATGCATTATTAAAAACTATAGAGGAACCTCCTAATGGAAGCTTTATGTTACTTTTATGTGAAAAGTTAGATGGAATATTGGATACCATAAAATCTAGATGTCAAGTATATAAACTTAATAGGCTAAGTCAAAAAGATATGAATATTTTTTTAAATACCAAATTTGCTAACTTATCCAGCGAGGAGCTAAAACCTGTTTTAGCATTTAGTGATGGAATACCTGGAAGAGCTGAAAAATTTATTTCAGATATATCTTTAAGTGAAATGAGAAATATAATTTTAAATGTATTTAAAGAATCATGTCATGAGAAATTTAATTCCTATTTAAAACTTTCAGAGTATATATCTAAAGACAATTATGAATGGCAGGAAGTACTAACCTGCATTTTGTCATATATAAGGGATGTACTTGTATACAAAGAAACAGGTAATAGAAAATTTATTATAAACATTGATAAATTTGAGGACATAAAGACTATAGGAGAAATGTTTTCATTTAATAAGTTAAATGATATTATTAATATAGTAAAGGATGCTAGAGAAAAATTAGAATGCAATGTAAACAGAACTTTAGTTTTTAATTCTATGTTGGTGAAAATGCAGGAGGTATAAAAATATGGTAACAGTTATAGGAGTACGTTTTAAAAAGGCCGGTAAAATATATTATTTTTCACCAGGTAATTTAAATGTAAAAAAAGAAAATAGCGTAATAGTGGAAACAGCAAGGGGAATAGAATTTGGTAAATGTGTTATAGAACCAAAGGACATAAATGAGAGTGAGATAGTTTCACCTCTTAAAAGTGTTTTAAGGGTAGCTACAGAAGAGGATGTACAAAAACATAATGAAAATAAGGAGAAAGAGAAAAAGGCTTTTGATATATGTATTCAAAAAATACAACAACATGAATTACATATGAAGCTTATAGATGTAGAATATACTTTTGACAATAATAAAGTTATATTTTATTTTATAGCGGATGGACGAGTAGATTTTAGGGAATTGGTAAAGGATCTTGCATCCATATTTAGAACAAGAATAGAACTTAGACAGATAGGAGTAAGAGATGAGGCGAAAATGGTAGGAGGTCTGGGACCTTGCGGAAGAACCATGTGTTGTTCTACATTTTTAGGTGATTTTGTACCTGTTTCTATAAAAATGGCAAAGGAACAGAATTTGTCACTGAATCCTACTAAAATATCAGGAATATGTGGAAGGCTTATGTGTTGTTTAAATTATGAACAAGATACTTATGAAAAAATAAGACAGAAGTTGCCTAAAGTAGGCTCTGTAGTGAGTACACCTTATGGAAATGGAGAAGTTATAAACAATTCTGTAGTAAAGGAAAGTATTAAGATAAAGATAAAAGTTGAAGATGGTGATGATATATTAAAAGAAGTGCATATAAGTGAAATTAAAATGATTTCAGGAGGATTTGAAGGTAGTGTAGATGAAAATGAGATAAAAATTGATGAAGAGGCAGAAGATGCAGAAGATGCAGATATGATTAAACAATTATTTAAGGAGGATTAAGGAGGTAACATATGAAAGCAGTATTTAAAGTTCCTAATATACGTACTTCTGAGGATGTTAATAAAATAAGAAAAGTTATTTCTAGTAGTGAAGGGGTAATAGCTTGCCAAATAAATAGAGAAAATGGTAAAGTAAGCATAGTATATGATAATTACTTTATAACAGAGAATAAAATTATCCAGTGTATTGAAGATTTAGGGTATGCAGTATTGTAAAATTATCTTTTAAAATTACAACAAATGTGATAAAATACAGAGGATGAAAACATTATCTAAAAGTTAAGGAGGTGTTACATAAAATGGCATATAAAATTAAAGACGATTGTGTAAGTTGTGGTGCATGTGCATCAGAATGTCCATCTGAAGCTATAAGCCAGGGCGATACTCTGTTTGTAATAGATCCAGAAAAATGTACAGATTGTGGAAACTGTGCCAATGTCTGTCCAGTAGGAGCACCAGTTGAAGAGGACTAATTGTTAGGAGGTCACCAAAAGGTGGCCTTTTTAATTTATATAAATATCAAATTTTGTATAAAGAGTAAGTTATTTTACACGATTAATTAATATAGATAGGAGATTAATTAAATTTAGTAAGAAAATATATCAAATGGAGGAAAAAATGGATATATCTGTTGTTATATTTACAATATTTGGAATAGCTGCAGTAACAGCTGGTTTTATAATGGACGGAGGAAATGTTGCAGCACTTGGAGGCGGTGCAGCAGCTGTAATAGTTTTTGGCGGGACATTTGGAGCTGTAGGTTTATCATTCCCATTAGATGTACTAAAAAAAGTACCTAAAGTATTTAAAGTTCTTTTTAATCCTAGGAAAACAAATTTAGTTGATTTAATTTTATATTTTAAAGATGTATCCTATAAAACTAGAAAAAATGGATTGTTGAGTTTGGAAGGCGAAATATCTAATGACCCTAATGTAGATCCTTTTATAAAAAAAGGACTTCAACTTGTAGTAGACGGAGTAGATCCTCAAGCTGTAAGGGATATACTAGAATTAGAGCTTGAATCCACATCTGAAAGGCATAAGCAAGGGGCAAGTGTATTTGAAAGCGCAGGTGGATATGCACCTACTATGGGTATTATTGGTACGGTTATGGGAATGGTTCATATTTTAGGTAGCCTTACAGATACAGCTAGTTTAGGTGGCAAAATAGGAAGTGCGTTTTTGGCTACATTATATGGTATAGGATCTGCGAATTTATTATGGCTCCCTATAGGCAATAGGTTAAAACAGGAAGATGAAAAAGAAGTTAAAGAAAAAACGCTTATAATTGAGGCAATATTATATATTCAAGAAGGTATAAATCCAAATACTATAGCAGAAAAATTAAAGGGATTTTTAAATAAGCAGGAATTGGCAAAATATGAAGGAATGGATGGGAAGGCTGAAATATGAAGAAGAAAAATAAAAAACCGGATCAAGGACCAAGTGCAGAAAGATGGATGCTTAGTTATGCTGATTTTATGACACTTCTTATGATATTCTTTGTAGTTATGTATGCTATGAGTCAGGTAGATCAAACTAAATATAATATGCTTTCTAGATCACTTAGTATAGCAATGGGTGGCGGAAAAACAATAGTAGGTGCTGAGAATACTTCTAGTGTTAAAGATAGTGTTAAGACAGTGGACAAGGCAACTGAAAGTGATGAATCTGAAGAACAAATTAAGATGGAAACAAATAAGTTAAAACAATTAAAAAAACAAGTGGATTCATATCTTACAGCTAATGGATTAAGTCAAAATGTAAGTTCACAGATAGATGAAAGAGGACTTGTTGTGAGTTTAAATAATACTTTGTTTTTTGATACAGGAAAGGCTGAAATAAAGCCTGAAATTCAAAGTACCTTAATAGGAATAGGAAAAATGATAAAGCAAATGGGAAATTCTATAAGGATTGAAGGACATACGGACAATGTACCTATTAGTGATAGTACATATGCATCTAATTGGCAGTTATCCTGTGCTAGAGCAGCTAATGTCACTCAATTTTTACAAGATAAAGTAGGTATTAAACCTGAAAAGCTTACATCAGTAGGTTATGGAGAATATAGATCAGTTACTGATAACTCAACAGACGCTAATAAAGCTAAAAATAGAAGAGTAGATATAATTATAGAAAGCAGCAAGTTTAATAATATTGAACATGGAAATAGCAATAGTACAAGTGGAAGTAGTACGAGCAGTAGCACTAATGGTTCGCAGATTACAACTACAGATCAACAAAAGGTAAATCAGTCTCAACAACATTAAATATGGAAGTATTATATATTATTTATCCGATGGTTACCTACTGTAACACTCCCGCTAAGTTTAGATGAATTGATAAAATCCCGTAATTTTACTGGGATTTTATTTTTTATAAAAAATTTATTTATAGTTAAATGCAAATAATAGATTAAGGTATATACATCTTTAAGTATCTAATATTTGACAACACATTTAATTTAAATTACAATTTAAATTAATGTGTAAACTTGTGCAAAAATAATTTTATAAGTGAGGACGTTTAAGTGAAATTGGAGCTATTGAGAAGTGGTGAAACATTAGATGATCTACAAATAAATGGAATATGTATCATACAGAAAAAAAATAGTTTTAGGTTTGGAGTGGATGCTGTCTTACTTGCAAATTTTGCTAAAATTAAACTTGGAATGAATGTAATTGATTTGTGCAGCGGAACAGGGATAGTACCATTTATAATAGCTGGTAAAACAAAGGCGCAGCATATAACTGGCATAGAAATTCAAAAAATTATGGTAGATATGGCAACTCGCTCTGTAAACTTTAATAATTTGGAGAAAAGAATTGAATTTATTCACAGGGATTTAGTAGATTTTGAATTTTTAAAAAAGTTATCAAAAGTAGATGTTGTAACCGTAAATCCACCTTATAAATTGAAAAATTCTGGAATTACAAATGCTCAATACGAAAATGCAATATCAAGACATGAAATATGCTGTACATTAGAAGACGTTATAAAGGCATCAAAGATTTTACTAAAAGATAATGGAAAGTTATATATGATCCATAGGCCGGATAGGCTTGTGGATATAATGTGTGCTATGAGAAAATACAATATAGAGCCTAAATTGATGACAATGGTACAGCCATGTGTTAACAGGGCACCTAATATGGTACTTATAGAAGGTCAAAACAATGGGAAGCCGTTTTTAAAATGGGCAGCACCTATATGTGTACATAAATTAGATGGAAGCTATACAGATGAAATTGATAGAATATACGGAAGATGTTCAAAAGGAGACAATGTGTAATGGGAAAACTTTTTTTAGTAGCAACTCCTATAGGAAACTTACAGGACATAACTTTAAGAGCTCTTGATACCCTTAGAAATGTAGATTTAATAGCAGCAGAAGATACCAGACAAACTTTGAAATTACTAAATCACTTTAATATAAAAAAACCACTTATAAGTTGTCATAAGTACAATGAAAATGAGAAAAGCATATTATTGATACATAAGTTGAAGGATGGTAAAGATATAGCCCTAGTAAGTGATGCGGGGACACCTGGTATCTCAGACCCAGGAAGTATTATGGTAAAAAATTGTATAGAACATGGAATAGAATTTGAAATTATGCCTGGTGCTACTGCAGTAACAACAGCTTTAGTTTACTCAGGATTGGATACTTCAAAGTTTACCTTTATGGGTTTTTTACCGAGAGAAAACAAAAATAGAAGAGATGTACTAGAAAGTATAAAAAATAGAATGGAAACATTGATATTTTATGAGGCACCTCATAGGTTGACGAATACCTTAGAAGCATTAGCAAATGTTTTAGGTAATAGGCATATAGCTATTTGCAGGGAACTTACGAAAGTTCATGAAGAAATATTGAGATTTACATTAGAAGAAGCTATGAATTATTATGAAAGTAATGATGCAAAAGGCGAATTTGTGCTGGTAGTGGAAGGTAAGGATGAAAAGGAACTTTTGAGAGAAGAAAGCGAGAAATGGATAAATTTGTCTATAGAGAAACATATAAAAATGTATATGGAAAATGGATTAGATAAAAAAGAAGCTATAAAAAAGGTAGCTAAGGATAGAAAACTTTCAAAATCTGAAATTTATAAACATTCTTTAAATTTATAATTGCAAAATAACAGTAAGCTAAAAATTTTTACGATTTTTATTAAATATTAATAATAAAATAAACATATAATTGATAAACTAGTAATATAATATTGTATTTTAGCAAAAAATCATAATATTTTTCATATAAATTTTATATAGATGTTGAGATGTATATATGTTTAATGTTATAATAGACATACATTACTTGCTAATTGGTTTTTTGGGACTATAAGAAGCTTAAATTTGCAGGTTATTTAAATATTTTAAAAGGGGGTAGAGAAGTTTTGAATAAAAGAACCTTATCTGTTGCAATGGCATTAACTTTAGCATTGTCAACAGGGGTAAATGTTTTAGCTGCGCCAAGTACATCAAGTTCGCTGGCACAAGTTAAACAACAAAAGCAGGAACTGGAAGTTAAAGCTGAAAAAATGGACAACCAAATAATACAAACTATGGAGGATTTAAAAAACAACAATAATAGTATTGCTTCAGTTTCTAATAATATAAAACAGACTCAAGCTAATATAGATTCTACTCAAAAAAATATAGAAGGTCAACAGCAAGTATTTAATCAAAGAGTAAAGGCTATGTACGTAAATGGCATGAACAGTTACCTAGGAGTAATATTAAATGCAGATAACTTAAATGATTTTATATCCAGAGTAGATAATGTTAAAAAAGTAATGGGCTTTGATAAGAATGTTATAGGAGATTTAAAGGATAAAAAAGAACAATTAGCGGAAGGAAAACAACAATTAAATGATGAAAATAATAAGCTATTGGCATTGAAGTCAGAAAATGAAAAAAAGTTGGCCAAGCTTAATAGTGATAAGCAATCTGCAAAAAATGTAATAGCATCTTTAGATAAACAAGAAAAAGTTTTAAATGCACAAGAAAAATCTTTAGAAATTGCTGATCAGGCAACTCTACAAGCTGTTGCTTCAGCTGCAAGTAATGTTAAACAAAGTGCTTCAAGCAGAGGAAGTTCTATAGCATCATCAGATGAAGTAGTAGCATATGCTTCTAACTTTTTAGGAGTTCCATACGTATGGGGAGGAACATCTCCGTCAGGGTTTGATTGTTCGGGACTTGTTCAATATGTATATGCGCATTTTGGAATTACTTTGCCAAGAACTTCAGAGGAACAGCAAACTGTAGGTACAGCTGTATCAATGGATGAGCTTCAACCAGGAGATTTAGTTTTCTTCGGTTCGCCAGCACATCACGTAGGAATATATGTAGGTGATGGACAGTTTATTGAAGCACCGCATACTGGACTTTCAGTTAGAATATCATATTTAGATAACAGATCAGATTTCACAGGTGGAAGAAGAGTTAGGTAATAATTTAATGACATATTGTTTTGAATTTAAATATACATACATAGTTAAGTCCATTTTGTATTTGGAAAATTTAGCTATGTTTTTTTTCTTTAATTTAGAAGTTCAATACAGAAAAAAAGAGGACCGTTGCACTAATTAATTAGTGTGTCAGTCCTTTTAACACGTATACATGTTTTTAAACAGTTGACAATTGATAGTGGACAGTCGCTTTCCTCCAAGTGTACGTGGCGAGCGGCTACGTCCCTGGATAACCATTTCCCCTAAAGGATAACGCCTTCTAAGTGCAAAGGGCACTAAGAAGCCTGTTAATAAGCATCAAGTGGAGTTAAAACTCCATCTGATGCCAAGAACACTGTTTATCTATAAAAGGGACTGTTCAAAGCAATCTAAAAAATTATTATTGCAACAACCCCTTCTAAATAATGATTATCTACCTTCTTTTAATTCATTTAAACAATTTTTGCAGATGTTCTTACCTCTGTAATTTACAACATCTCTTGCATCACCACAGAAAATACATGCAGGCTCATACTTTTTTAATATAATTTGTTCACCATCTACATATATTTCTAAGGCATCTTTTTCAGCAATGTCTAAAGTTCTCCTTAATTCTATAGGAATGACAATTCTTCCTAGCTCGTCTACTCTTCTTACAACACCTGTTGATTTCATTAATTTTCCTCCTCTAATTCCACAATTCGACACGACTAACAATTAGATAATAGCAAAAATTACATTAAAAGTCAATATAATTTCATAAAACATTTTACAAATTTCTAATCAAATTCCATCTAAAGTTAATATACTACCATAATATTCAAAAGTCAATAATAATATTGATAAAAGTTTATAATATATGATAAACAAGGATTTAAATGTAAAAAATTAATATTAAAATTAAGTGTAAAATCAAAGAATTTGAAAAAATATTTTTTATAAAATAGTAACTAAATGGATAATTAAATATTTAAAGTCGAAATTTTAGATAATAAGTTTAACATTAATAATCCATATGCATATAAGAGAGTATTTATATTAAAATTAAGGTATGTATAGTTTAACAAATAAAAGTAGAGTAAGTTGTATTAGAACAACTTTTACAAAAATATACCTGTAATTTAAACACATAATGTTAATAATTTTAAAAAAAGGGAAATTTGTTTATGGAAATAGAGTATTTCTATGTGTTAAAATAATAAATGAGTAGGTGATTAATGTGAATTATGTGAAAGATTTTATTAAAAGCACAAGAGAAGTGGTAAATAAAATAGGGGGAGAAGTTTATTTAGTTGGTGGGTATGTAAGAGATAAATTAATTAGTATAACAGCCCAACCTAAAGATGTAGATTTTATATTTAACGGAAATATTGAAAAATTTATGGAGGAACTTGAAAAAAGACAATATAAATTTTTCCCTATGAAACAGGAAATAGGTATATATAGATGTATGCTAGGAAATAATACAATAGATATATCTCTTATGAAAGGCAGTTCTGTTGAGGAGGATTTGAAAAATAGAGATTTTACCATGAATGCTATAGCTATAAAGCTTAGTGGGGATAAAGTTAAAGTTATTGATCCCTTTTATGGAAGAAGGTCTATTGATAATAGAATAATTAAAAGCGTAACAGATACGAGTTTAGAAGATGATCCAGTTAGAATACTTAGAGGAATTAGATTTTATATATCCTATGGAATGCATTTTAATTTAGATACGGAAAAAAGTATTCAAAAATTAGGACATAGGATAATGGAGATGCCTATGGAAAGAGTTTTTAAAGAATTTATGCTTTTATTAGAAAGAGATAATGAGGGAAAAGCTTTTGAAGTTTTAGATAACTATGGGATATTAAAAAACATTGTACCCTATATAGAAGAATTAAAGACTATAGGAAAATGTGCATATCATATAGAGGATGTTTTTACTCATATGAATTTAACCTATTGTGTATTTAAGGACATTTTAAATGGTAAGGTGAGTGTAAAGGGGTTAGGACTAAGTGTATTTGAACATAAAATAGGTGAATTTAAATTGAGGGAGTATTTGTCTTTAGCTTGTTTTTTGCATGATATTGGTAAATATGAGGCTTATAGAAAGGACGGAGACAAGGTAAGTTTTTGGGGACATGAAATAAAAGGAGCTATCATAGTTAGGAATTTCTGTAGGAAGATGAAATTTCCAAAAAAAGCAGAAAACTATATAGAAAGTATAGTATATGCTCATATGTATCCACTGAGGATTTTTAAACAAAATCCTAAAGATAGGAAAAATGATTGTTATAAGTTTTTTTCTAAATACGATGGATATATAATAGAAATACTAATTACTGCATATTGTGATAATTATGCTACAAGAATGCTTTTGGATGCTCAAAATGAGAAGGTTAGATTTAAAATGTTTATTGAGGATATGTTAAAAGAGTATGAGTTATATTGCAGTATAAAGGAGGATAAGATTTTAAATGGAAATGATGTTATTCAAATTTTAAATATATCAGGGCCTCAAGTAAAAAATGTTCTTGAAGATGTGACAAGACTTAGATATTTAGGAAAAATACAAACAAGAGAAGAAGCGTTGAATTATTTGAAAGTTAAAATAAGTAACAAGTGTATTTAAATTAAGCAAGAACTTATCCACAGAAAATGTTGATAAGTTTATAATTTCTGTGGACAAGTGTTTGAAAATTTGTTATTCTTCTATGCTTTGAAAAGTTGAAACTATGAAATCAAATTCCTCTGAATCAGAAATTTCCCCATAATTGTCTTCTGAAATCCCAGGATAATAATACAGTATAAATTTCTCTTTAGAGAAGGTATTTCGTAGTATTATATACTTTCTGTCTAATTCTACATCTTGAAGAACTGCCAGTACTGTATAACTATCACTTTTACCAGTTTTGTCATTAGTGAGATTTAGAGAAAAGTTATCATGTTTTGTGACATTTATTTTCTCTCTATCACAATGTACGATTTTGGAACCACTTTTACATCCAAGGCAACTGTCAAATTTACAGTCCGAAGTACAGTTAAGGCATTGACAGTTGCTGCATTTTTCAAGTTGGGATAAAGATTCTAAATTGTCGTTTTTATAATCTTCTAGTAAAGAAATATATTTATCACTTTTTAGCCTGTTTAAAAAGCCTCCTGTATCAAGTTCACCTTGTGCAGCTTCAATTAAATCTATATATTTTTTTAAGGTTGATATCTTGGATACATATTTTCTTCTATTTAAAATATTTTTATCTAAAAAAGGGGAAATGTTATCTATAGCATAATTTATAGCTACAAATATTTTACCGTATTTATCTTTTTCACATTTTAAGAGCTGGTCAGCTTTACTCATGATATCACCTAATTTTGTTTATATTTTTCTAATTCTTTATCAAGATCAACTTCATCTAGCTTTTTAAATTCTTTTTCTAAGGAATCTTCTTCTCTTAAATCTCCCAGTCCTTCAGCTAAAGATTCTTTGTTTTGAATTTTTCTTTCGATGTCATCTATATTTATTTTATTGCTTCCTGTCTCTACATTAGATAGTATTTCATTTACTTTTTTGGTAGCTTCTGCATTATTAAATCTTGCTGCAGCTTCATCTCTATATGATCTAGTTTTGTGTATTTCTTCTTCTAATTCTTTTAACTTACTTTTAATTGCTTCAGCTTTCTGGCAAGCATCTTTGTAACTAGATTCTAAAGAACTGTAGCTTTTATCAGCTTCTAATTTTCTAGCTAGGGCTTTTTTAGCTAATTCTTCATTTCCTTTGCTCAGTGCGAGTTTTACTTTTTGATCAAATTCAGCGGATACTCTTTTGGATTCTTCCATTTTCTTTTCAATTTCATGAACGTTACCTAGTATTTGTGCTGATGATAATTTAGCTTTGTTTAGGCTATCATCCATATCCCTTAGTTTTTGATCAAGCAGTTCAATAGGGTTTTCAATATCATCTAAAGTATTGTTTACTTTTGCCCTAAAAATGTTTGATAGTCTCTTTAATACTCCCATAAAAAATCCTCCTCATTATTTTCTGTTTTTAAATTTTCTTATCTTTTTTATAATAAATAGTAATATTAAAATTAATATTACAAATTTAACAAAACCCCAAAAGAAACTTCCTAAAAGACTATAACCTCCGCCATATCCATTGGAGCTGTGACCCCAGGGGATAGGAATAGGTATAGGTAAAAAAGATCTATGACTTCCACTACTATAATTTTGACCGGATCCAGAATTATTTTGACTAGTATTTTGGTTACTAGATTTTGAAGAAGAATTAGGTGTATTAGAAAAGCTGCCTGACTTAAAATCTCCTCCAGAACTATTGCTGCTATTTTTTTGCTTATAGTTAGAGCTAGGGGAAGAAAAACTACCTGATTTAAAACTACCACCGGAAGATTTAGAACTACTACTGTGTGAAAATCCACCGGAGCTTTTTGCATATACAGTATTGGTATTTATGTTTAAGATATTTTCTTGTGGTGTAAACAAATCTATTGATAAAAACAAAAAAACCATCAGCAATGATATAATAAAAAGTTTTTTATTTAACTTAATTTTAACCACCCCCTTAAAGAAAATAACCTTTTCTTATATGGTAACATAATATATATAATTAGTGGATATTAATAATATTAAATTTTTATAACATTGATTATGAGAGTATTATACAGTATTATATAACTCATAACAAGCCTTAAATTAACTTGTTTTAAGTAATTTAAGACGATTTAATGCAATTTATATAGAAAATTTAATAAATTCTCGTGAATTTATTAAATAGTGAGTTTGTCAACAATATATATATAACCTATAATATTAATATGGGTTTTTAAGGTTAAAATAAGTGTTATTTTGGAGGTTGTAAATAATGAAAGAACACAAATTTAGCATGGAATATATAAATAAAATTGCTAAGAATATATCAGACAATACTATAGTACCTTATGAAGACTTGCCCAGGTATGATCTATTTTTATCTCAAGTTACAGACTATTTAAATGATAAGTTCCGGGGTGAAAAATACACAAATAACATAGTACAAAATTATATTAAAAATGAGGTTATATCTAAACCAGAAGATGGGAAGAAAAGGGGATATACAAAAGTTCATCTTACACAGCTCATTTTATTAAGTTATATGAGACCTATATTGACTACAGAGGAAATAAAAAAAGTTTTCAGGCTTGCTTTTAATGAGATAAATGATGGAGAAGATGATATAATATCCTGGGAAAATGCCTACAAGATATTTTCAGATTTGCATAATAATAGCCTTGACGATTTAATGAGTAAAGAGTATTTTAATGAAAAAAAATTTCAAGACATGGTAAAGGATATGAATTTAAAATCCGAGGATGAGGATAGGATAGGTATCTTTTTTGTGGTAATGTCTTTAATTTGCCAGGCAAGTGCAATTAAGAAACTAGTTCAAAATATAGTAAATAACTATGAAGGAAAATAGAAGGGATAAAAAATAAGGTTACCAAATACTTTATGAAACTTACCTAGATTTGTGTAAATAAAATTTAGGTAAGTTATTTTATTTATGGGTAGCTTATTTTGAATTAGCTATTAGTAAACAGATACTTTGAGAAGCTATGCCTTCTCCTTTGCCGGTAAAACCAAGTCCTTCCTCTGTAGTGGCCTTTACATTTATTACGGATGGAGTTACATTTAGAATTTTAGCTATATTTACTCTCATATCTTGTATGTATGGGGAGAGTTTAGGTCTTTCGGATATTATAATAGAATCTATGTTTCCTATAGTATATCCTTTTTCTTTAATCAAATCTGATACATGAGAGAGTAATTTAAGACTAGATATGTTTTTATATTTATTATCATTATCAGGAAAATGTTTTCCGATATCACCTAAACATAAGGCTCCAAGGAGACTATCCATTATTGCATGAAGAAGTACATCTGCATCTGAATGTCCCAAAAGACCTTTTTCGAAAGGAATATTTACTCCTCCTAAAATAAGAGGTCTGTTATAAACTAATTTATGTACATCATAACCAAGCCCGATTTTCACATTTAATTCCTCCTAGATTTTTATTATATTTTAACACACATAATAAAAAGGTGCACTCAATGGCACCTTAAGATATATCTTTAAAACTCCGAATCACATTTTTAGTATTTTTATCCTTTGTTTTACAGGGTTTAAACATAGCGTAAAAGAGTTTTTCATAAGTTTTCTTTATTAGTAACAAAAGTGAAAATGGATATTTTTTTCTATTTTTTGAAAAATCTACCTTAATAACGTTATCTTTCATGAATAACTTCACCTTCCCTAAAAAGATCTTATCATAATAATAACATAAATCTAAAAATATGTTAAGAAAATTACAAAAAGTATTTAATCCAATTGTAGTTATAAAATTAAGGGGACAGGTAATCCCCTCAATTTTTGAGATAAAAAAGGTATATTGTTTTGTATTGGAAAATGTTAGTTGTGTTTTATGAGCTTTGTGATTATGTGGTTAATAATATTATATGGATATAGGGTTAAATGTGTTACTAAATAATAAGTTATCAACATGTTGTCCACAAAACTGTGGATAATGTTGATAAATAATATAAAAATTACGTATAAACAGATTTCGTTTTATAGATAAACTGTTAATAACACAACTTATTAACAATTTATCTGTGGATAATGTGAATAAGTCTATAATTGGTAGTATCTAGTCTATTATTAGATATGACGTTATTTATGACTGTTAAATTAGATCTATTTTTTAATATATCAGTAATAAAGTATTTATATTAGACTTTAAGATTTACTCTAGATATAAAATTAGCTGAAAAATAAAATTTATATAGTGTTTATCTCAAGTTAAACGGACAATAAGTTTTATAAATGTAATAGAATGTTGAATAATTTACAATTTGTTAATATTTTAGTTAACAAAAATGAAAGTACATGATTTAATATGTTAGAGAAAGGATTTTTATGTAGAGTTTAATTTAATAAAAGTGGATGGGAGATAATATATAATGACAACAAGAAACAACTCCATTAAGATTTTTAAAAATGGGGCACTGATGTTACTTGGATTGATTGCAGTCTTTTGTTTGTCCTATGAAGTCTATAATTATTTTCATGGGGATAAAGCAAAAACTAATAAGGTAATATCTTCAGATAAAAGAACTGGAAGTGAGGTTAGAGGGAAGAAGGCACCTAAAAACAATATCAAAAGTAATATTAAACAAGATTCAGATATGGACAAGGATAGAAGACATAATGTATCTAAAGATGGTATGAAATATACATATGATGCACAAAAAGTAAAAGATATATTGGATAATAAAGCTCTAAATGATGGAAAGAAAATAGCATTTCTAACTTTTGATGATGGACCTTCTACTACCGTTACACCAATTATATTGAATACTTTAAAAAATTATGATGTAAAAGCAACTTTTTGCTTGATGGGAGAAAATGTAGAAAAAGATGAAAAAAGTAAGGAATTGGTAAAAGAAATATTTGAAGAAGGACATGCTATTGCAAATCATACTTATACACATAATATAAGAAAATTATATCCTGGAAATAGAATTGATGTAAATACCGTTATGGCGGAAGTTGACCAGGATAATGCAGCTATAAGAAATATTGTTGGACAAGACTTTAATACTAGAGTACTAAGACTCCCGGGTGGATATATGTCAAGGGTATACTATCATGATCCTAATTTAGATGAATTTAATGCAAAATTAAAGGAAAAAGATATGTATAGTATAGATTGGAATGCCTATGATTTTGATGCAGAAGGAAGAAGAAAAAATGCAGAACAGCTTTTGGAACATGTAGAAAGGAGTGTAGGTACACAGCAAAAAGTTGTTATACTTATGCATGATACCTATGGTAAAGAAGAAACAGCTAAAGCACTACCTCAAATTATAGAATATCTAAAAGGTCAAGGATATGAATTCAAGACCATAGCTTAAAATGAAAAATTATAGGACTTCTAAGCAAAAATCAACTTATACTTCAGATATTTTTTACAACCTTCAGCTCGGTTAAATATTTTTAAGCCTTATTTACAAAATATTTAAATGAGTTTCATTATTGTAAAAATATGTCTGCGTATAAGTTGATTTTTAGTTAGAGTACCTATAGTGATTCTAATTGAAATTTGTATAAGTCAACTTTCAAACCCTTATAGGCTTTTGAAATTAAACTTTTTATGTAAATGATTGTTTGATATAATAAATTTAGGAAAAAGCCTACTTTGTTTCACTTATATATTGTAATATATAAACTAATAAGGAAATTATATTCATTATATAAGTTAGGTTGGAAGGAAGCGATAATATGAAAAATAAAAATATAAAAATTTTAATTGGTTTAATTTTGCTAGTTTTGTTCATTATTGGTATACATAGTGTTTGCAAAATTAAATTTGTATCTTCAAATAACCAAAAAAAGGTCGATAATAAATCAAGTGTAAAGTCTGATAAAAAAAATCAAACAGATATAAAAAAAGTAGTACATATTAAAGATAGAGAATTTACAGGAAATAATTTAAAATATAACTCTAAGTCTATTCCTGTTTTATATTATCATTCCATAGATTACGAAAAGGGAAATGAATTGAGGATACCAAAGGAAAAGTTTAGAGAACAGATGAAGTATTTAAAAGATACTGGATATACTACTCTTACTTTAAATGAACTTTATAATTTTTTAGCTTATAATAAACCAGTACCCGATAAATCTGTAGTAATAACTTTTGATGACGGATATAAGGATAACTATGAAAATGCTTTTCCTATTTTAAAGGAGTTTGGATTTAGAGCTACTGTGTTCATGATTACAAGTAGTATAAATAACGATAAAAATTTCTTAACATCCAGTCAGTTAAAACAGATGGATAGTTATGGCATAGATATTGAAAGTCATACAGTAAATCACAATAAGTTAGATGGGTTAACTTGTGACAAACAAATACAAACTTTAAAAGATTCAAAGGAATTTTTAGAAAAACTTCTTAATAAAAAAGTGGAGTATATTGCATATCCTTATGGCAAATGGAATGAAAATGCAATAAAAGCCTTAAAGACAGAAGGATATAGTATGGCTTTTACTACAACAGGGGGGTGGGCCAATAAAGTCCAGGGAATATATACTTTGGATAGAGTATATATAAGTGCAAGACATGGAATGGATGAATTTAAAAGACGTCTTACAAACAGTAATTATGAAAATACTAATAGGTAAAGAATTTTACTTAGAATAATTAAAATATTTTGGGGGGTAAAAATTGAATAAGAATGTAAGAACACTTATAATAACAGCAGCGTTTACATTACTGGCTTTTCAATTTAAGGTATCTGCGGGTTCTTCACTGGGAACACCTAGGATAAATATTGATACCAATAAAGAATGGACTGTTAAGTTCAGTAGTAATTTGGAACCCAGTACTGTAAATAATACTAATATACAGGTTACTGATAAAAATAATGTTCAGGTGCCTGTGGCAGTAACTTTAGGGAATGATCAAAGTACTGTACTGGTAAGTCCTAAGGTATCAGGATATGACCCAAGTGAAAAATATAATCTTATTATAGGGGAAGGATTAAAATCAGTTTCAGGAAAAAATTTGTCCAACCCCTTAACTATGAAATTTACTACAAGTAATAAATATTCAGATGGAACAAGTTATACAGATCTTCCTAAAATAACTTCTAACAAATTTGAATATACACCACTTTTATCATCTGAAAAACAGGGATTTTCTATACAATGTGATAGTTCATCAGATGTGCAGTATAGAATTTTTGTAAATGGACAAAACGATGAAGATGGAAATTATACTGAACTTACAGATGGGTATACTAGTGAAGATGGTGGAAAAATAACATCTTTAAAAACATTGAGTGCAGGTACTAATGGACAAAAGTATAAAGCAATAATTTATGTAAAAAGAACAGGAACTACTGGAACACATAAAGATGCAAATACAGATTATGATAACTATTTTGTAGACTATTTTAGATGTGTGGATAGTATAGATACTGAGTCCAGTGAATATACAGATTATGATATATCTTTAGATGATATGGTAAATACACAATTAAATTCAGATAGTACACCTGTATTTGTGGCAGCCAGTGTAATGGACAATGCTGCAACTAAAAATCAGATAAAATATTATGCTGATCCAAATAATTTTCTTGATAGTTACGGTAAATATCAATTTTTAAAGCTTACATATTCGGATGGAGTTACAGCAGATAGTCTAAATAATTTCCTAAATGGAAAAGGAATTTTTGATGGAAAAGGACAAGCATTTTTATATGCAGCTAAAAATAGCAATATAAGCGTAGCCTATTTGGTTTCACATGCTATACTTGAAACAGGAAATGGAACTTCTAAGTTAGCAAATGGTGGAGCAACAGATAGTAATGGAAATTATATTTATGGAATACCTGTATATAATTTCTTTGGGATAAATGCTACAGATGATAATGCACTTTTAAATGGAACTAAATTTGCATATGAAAATAAATGGACTACTGTAGATAGTGCTATTTTAGGTGGAGCACAGTGGATAGCAAAGTGGTATATAAACAATCCATCGACAAATCAAAACACACTTTATAAAATGAGGTGGAATCCTGGAAATCCCGGACAGCATGAATATGCTACAGATATATCTTGGGCCTATAAACAAATACAAACTATAATCAAAGAAATACAAGATATAACATCAGGATCCAATTTAGAATTAGAGTTTGAAATACCTAGATATAAGTAATAAATGTAGTAAAAACACTATCAAAATCAATGATGATTAGATAGTGTTTTTTTATTTAAATAATTCCTTCACTTTTTAGTATATTTTCTAATTCGTTTACTTTGTCGTAAAGAAGATGAAATTTGTCTTTCAATACCTGATTCTGTGAACTGCCTCTCATAAGGGCCTTTTCTAAATTTTCAATAATTGACAGAGCTTCGTCAATATCTTGTTTGGCCAAATTTAAAGTGTTTTGTTTCATTAATAATGCTCCTTAATTTAATATATTTTTTATATTTGATAAACTTTCACCTTCTACAAATGGTGCACAAAATTGAAAAGTTTTTTCATGGCCGCATTCTGAACATACACAATCACAAATATCGTAGGGGATACCATCAACTATGGATACATTTGAATTTTCAGCTAAATATTCCCCTCCACATATTTCACAAGGAGTATCATTTATAACTAGATATTCACTTTCTATATATTTCATTATATCTCTAATGGTCATTAGTAACCTCCAATTTAAAAATTATCACAACATAAATGGTAACACTATTAAAAGGGATTTTCAATGATTTAATGTCTATAAAATTAATATAGTTAAAGGTAATTTTATATAATGATTGTCATATATTAGTTATATGATAATCATTTGTATAATTTGGATTATAGGGGGAGCGGTTATATTGTGATAAATATTATATGGTTTTTTATTTTAGCGTTTGGAATAGGCTTTGGAATATTATCTGGAAGGGGGGAAGCAGTATCAAAGTCTATTATAGTTTCTTCAGATGCTGCAGTAAAACTTATGATAAGTCTTCTAGGAATAATGTGCCTCTGGTGTGGAGTAATGAAAATAGCAGAGAAAAGTGGGCTTATGAATAGAATAGCAAGTCTAATGAGACCTATTTTGAAGATTTTATTTAAAGATGCCTCTAAAGATGAAAGGGCCATAGGGCCGATAGTTATGAATTTAACTGCTAATATGATGGGATTATCCAATGCAGCCACTCCTTTTGGAATAAAATCTATGGAGCAGCTTAGTAAGCTTAATAAAAAGAAAGAAGAAGCAAGTGATGATATGGCACTTTTTTTAGTTTTAAATGCAGCTTGTATACAACTTGTCCCAACTACAGTTATTTCTATAAGAGCGGCAATGGGGTCCAAAAATCCTGCGGAAACAATAATACCAGCAATAATTACAACTACTATATCTGCAGTAGTAGGAGTAGTATGTTGTAAGATTCTCCAGAGATATTTTTAACTTCGCTTAAAAGGAGTAGAGTACTGTGAAATACATAATAAAAGCTATAATACCAATAATTATTATATTTATGGTTACCTATGGTCAAGTGAAAAAAGTTAAGGTATATGAATGTTTTGTGGAAGGAGCCAAGGAAGGAATAGACATATGTATTAAGATATTTCCATACCTACTAGCCATGATAATAGCAGTAGGGGTTTTTAGGGAATCTAAAGCTTTAGATTACTTTATAGAATTTGTAAAACCTGTAGTAAAATTTATAGGACTTCCTCCTGAGGTAGTACCTCTTGTACTTGTAAAGCCATTATCAGGCAGTGGAGCACTTGGAATATTTGCTGAAACTTTAAGTAAATTTGGACCAGATAGTTACATAGGTAGAGTTTCTTCTATAATTATGGGTTCTACAGAAACTATATTTTATACTCTTACAGTTTATTTTGGAGCGGTTGGTATAAAAAAAATAAGGCATACCCTCTGGGCAGCAGTAATGGCAGATATAACTGCTATAATCGCCGCAGTTATAGTAACTAGAATTATGTTTTAATTAATAATCAATTATGTAATTTTATATTTTACCTTATACTAATTAGTTGTATAATATATAGTATAATTCATAATTATTTGGGATGTGAGTTAAGTTGTTAAGGTGGAGAGAGCTTTATGAAGAATGTTTAAATTGTCATAAATGCGGTTTGGGAGATAGCAGAACTAAAATGGTTTTTGGAGATGGAAATCCTAAGTCACATATTATGTTTATAGGAGAAGCGCCAGGAGCAGATGAGGATAGAACGGGAATACCTTTTGTAGGTAGAGCAGGTCAGCTTTTGACGAAAGCCCTTCTTGCTCTTGAGTTACATAGAGAAAGAGATTATTACATATGCAATATTTGTAAGTGTAGGCCAAAGAATAATAGAACTCCTTATGAAGAAGAAGAAAGAGCATGTATTCCCTACTTGAGAAATCAAGTAGCGCTTATGAGACCCAAGATAATAGTTTGTCTTGGTGCAACTGCTATGAGCTGCATATTGGGAAAGGATTGGAGAATTACACGAGATAGGGGAAAGTGGGTCGAAAAAAAAGGTTTTTACATGACTGCAACTTTTCATCCTTCAGCAGTTTTAAGAGATGTGAATAAAAAATCTGCATTTTGGGAAGACTTAAAAAGCATAAAAAAGAAGAGTGAAGAAACTTTTTAAATAAAAAATGTTGACACATATAATTATATGACATATTATATTGTTAAATACTGTGAAGGAAAGAGTAGTAAATTAGTTTGCACGAAGAGAGTCGGTAGGTTTTGGTGAGAGCCGAATGCAATAAAATTTATGAATATGGCTCTAGAGTATGCCGTTTGAAATAATATTAGGGCGGTACGGCAGCAACCGTTATATTGCAAGGTAATGAATAATTTTATAGTAGTTACTTAATGATGCTTTTATTGTGAAATAAAGGTAAAGTAGAGTGGTAAAGCGTAAATTACGCCTCTATGTGGAAAGAATTTTTCCATATGGGGGTTTTTTTATATGAAAATATAATTAAAAATTTAATAAAACTAGAAGAAAAAGGGAGAGAAAAACATGACCAAGAAAACTTATTATATTACTACACCAATTTATTATCCATCCGCAAATCTTCATATAGGAAATACCTATACTACTGTAGCAGCAGATGCTCTTGCTAGATTTAAAAGGCTTACAGGCTATGATGTTATGTTTTTGACAGGAACAGATGAACATGGACAGAAAATTCAGCGATTAGCTGAAGCAAAGGGTGTTACCCCTATAGAATATGTAGACGAAATAGTGGCTGGAATTAAAAAATTGTGGGAAATGATGAATATAAGTTATGACAAGTTTATAAGAACGACAGAAGACTATCATGTAAAAGCAGTCCAAAAAATATTTAAGAAGCTGTATGACCAGGGTGATATATATAAGGGCAGTTATGAAGGGTTATATTGTACACCTTGTGAATCCTTTTGGACAGAAACTCAGGCGGCAGATGGAAAATGCCCTGATTGTGGAAGACCGGTAGAGAAAACTAAGGAAGAAGCATATTTCTTTAAAATGTCCAAATATGCGCCTAAACTTATAAAGCACATTGAGGATCATCCTGATTTTATACAACCTGAATCCAGAAAAAATGAAATGTTAAATAACTTCTTAAGGCCTGGACTTCAGGATTTGTGTGTTTCGAGAACATCTTTTAATTGGGGAATACCTGTAACTTTTGATGAAAAACACGTAATATATGTTTGGATAGATGCTCTTGCAAATTATATAACAGCTCTTGGGTATGGCAGTGAAAATGAAGAATTATACAATAAGTATTGGCCGGCAGATGTGCACCTAGTTGGTAAAGATATACTGAGATTTCATACAATTTATTGGCCTATAATGCTTATGGCATTAGGGCTTCCTGTCCCTAAAAAGGTATTCGGACATGGATGGCTTTTGGTAGATGGGGGAAAAATGTCAAAGTCAAAGGGAAATGTAGTAGATCCTGTAGTGTTAGTAGATAATTTTGGTGCAGATGCTGTTAGATATTATCTATTGAGGGAAATACCATTTGGCTCAGATGGATTGTTTAATAATGAAATATTTATAAAAAGAATTAATGCGGATTTAGCCAATGATTTGGGAAATTTATTATCTAGAACTTGTGCTATGGTTGAAAAGTATTTTGATGGAGTAGTACAAGAACCAATAAAAAAAGAGCAAATTGACGATGAACTTATAAAGTTGGCACTAGAAACTCCTGTAAAAATAGAAAAAAATATGGATAATTTAAGAATACCAGAAGCTTTAGATAGTATATGGGATCTTATAACTAGATCAAACAAATATATAGATGAAACTACACCATGGATATTAGCTAGAGATGAGGCTAAAAAAGATAGGCTTGGAACAGTGCTTTACAATCTTTTAGAGTCACTAAGAATAATATCTGTATGTATTTCTCCATATTTACCTGAAACAAGCACTAAAATGTATAAACAACTTAATACAAACGTTATTTCCTGGGATAGTACAGCTTCTTTTAATGGAACTAAGGCTGGAACAATTATAAATAAAGGGGAAGTACTATTTCCTAGAATAGATGTGGATAAAAAAATAGAAGAATTGAATAAGTTAAAAGAAAAAAAAGCAGCACAGAATTTTAAGGAAAAATCTTTAAAGAAACAGATAAGTATAGATGACTTTGATAAGGTAGATTTAAAAGTTGCTAAAGTTTTAAAATGTGAGAACATAAAAGGATCCAATAAACTACTTAAATTTCAACTTCAAATGGGGAAAGAACAGAAACAGATAGTTTCTGGAATTGCAAAATATTATAAACCAGAAGAGCTTGTAGGCAAATATGTAGTAGTTGTAGCAAATCTAAAACCTGTAAAATTAAAAGGCGAAATTTCGGAAGGAATGATATTATCTGCAGCTTCAGATGATGGTAGCAAATTATCCATAGTATCAGTTTCTGGTGAAATTCCAAGTGGAAGCACAGTAAGGTAATTTGAATTGTAAATAACTCAACTTTCACACGTAAGAAATTAACTTAATATAAAAATATTGCGAAGCAACTTTTTCAGAGGACAGAGGACAGTGAAGGAGGATTTTTCTCCGATATACTACGAAAAATCTTTAATTAAATTTTTGATGGCTCGCTTTGCTAAAGCAAAGCATTGCTGAGTTAATTTATATAAATTTAGAGATTTTTTGCGATAGCTAAAAATCATCCTTCACTGTCAATTGTCCACTGTCAACTTTCAACTCGAAAACTTTGCTTCGCAATGTTTTTAAACTGCCAAAGAATTTAAAATTAAGGAGAAAATCATATGGAACTAAAAATATTTGATGCCCATGCACATTATGATGATGAAGAATTTGATGAAGATAGGGACAAGGTAATAGAAGAGTTGAAGAAAAACAATATAGTTGGAGTATTAAATTGTGGGTCTTCTATTGAAGGAGCTAGAGCATCTGTAAAACTAGCGGATAAACATGATATGTTTTATGCAGCAGTAGGAGTACATCCTGAATATTCAGATGTATTTAGTCAGGACACGGTAGAAGAATTAAAAATTTTAGTTAAAAATAAAAAAGTAAGAGCTATTGGCGAGATAGGACTTGATTATTATTACAAGGAAAATCCCCCAAAAGAATTGCAAAAAGCTGTATTTATAAAGCAGATGGAATTAGCAGAAGAGTTGAAATTGCCGGTAATTATACATGATAGAGAGGCACATGAAGATACTTTAAATATAGTAAAACAGTTTAAGGATGTTATAGGTGAAATACATTGTTTTTCTGGAAGTGTTGAGTTTGCAAGAGAATTTTTAAAATTAGGATATTACATAGGATTTACTGGTGTAGTAACTTTTAAAAATGCCAAGAAAGCTGTTGAAGTTGCAAGAGAAGTACCACTTGATAGAATTTTAGTTGAGACAGACTGTCCCTATATGGCTCCGGTGCCTTTTAGGGGAAAGAGAAATAGGTCTGAATATATAAAATTTATTATAGCTAAGATAGCTGAAATCAAAGGTGTAGAAGATAGTAAAATAAGCCAAATAACAATTTTTAACATGAAACAGTTGCTTAATTTGGTAAAATAGTGTAAAATAAAAGAGAGTTTTTATCAAATTTATTTTTAGTAATAAAAAAATATTCACAACATAGTTATAAGATAGAGGCACTTTAAACCACCAAAAAAATATCATAGACTGTAGTTTGAGTAGAGAACTCCAATTAAGGAGATTTAATGTGAGTTACTTACTCATTTCAGGTATAATATTGGAATCATAAATAATTATTTTATTTATAGTTTTATGCACAAGGATGCATTTAACATTTTATAACAGTCCTAATACAGGGTGATATTTGACATGATTTTGAGTTCCATTTACAATGGAGTATGTCGCTCTCGCCCAGAGGAGGTATTTTTATGGTGGAAAAGTTTAAAACTTACTTGAAAAAATATTTTCCAAATGGCCTTAGAGTAGAAATTATTGCAGTTGTAATTTTACTTATTTTAATGGGAGTTGTATTATTTAGTACAAGAAAGACAATAACGATTTCAGTAGATGGCAATAATAAGAAAGTTACTACATTTAGTAGTACTTATGGAAAAGTTCTAAATGATAATGGAATTAAAATAGGGCCTAAGGATAAAGTAAGACCTAGTCTAGACAGTGCAGTGAAAAATAATCAGACATTGAAAATTAAAAGAGTAGTAAAGGTTAAAGTAGAAGTTGACAATAAAAAATTGAATTTGGAGTCTGCCGAGGATAATGTTCAAGATATGTTAAAGGCAGAAAATATACGGATTTCAAAACGTGATATAATATATCCATCTAGAAAGCATGAATTGAAAAAGGGAATGAATATAGCAGTGACTAGGGTGACGACAAAAGACATAAAAGAGGACAGACCTATAAACTATGATACAGTTTTGAAAAGTGACGAGCAGGTTGAAAATGGAACTAAAAAGGTTGTGCAGGAAGGACAAAATGGAGAGAAGGAGACTGTGACTAGGGTTGTATACCAAAATGGTAAAGAGGTTTCAAGAAAAATAATTAGTGAAATTGTAAAAAAACAACCAGTACAGAGAGTCATAGCCATAGGAACATTAACCGATTATACTCCATCTAGAGGAGCCGATCTTAACTATGTTGAATCACTTCAAATGAAGGCAACTGCATATACTGCAGATTATGCCAGTACAGGCAAGAGTCCTGGAGAACCAGAATTTGGTATAACTGCATCTGGCACTGTAGCCAGGAAAAATAATGGAAGCTATAGTTCAGTAGCAGTTGATCCTAGAGTAATACCACTTGGTACGAAGCTTTATATAGAAGGTTATGGTTATGCTATAGCAGAAGATACAGGTGGAGCTATCAAGGGAAGTAGGTTAGATTTATTTTTCAATTCTAACTCAGAAGCAGAAAACTGGGGGGTAAGATGGGTTAATGTTTATGTAATTAGATAGGGGCACATGCTCCTATTTTTTCTTTTAATTTTATTAAAATATTTTCGAATATAAGTATAAGTTATATACTATACTATAGCAATGTATTTAATAAGAAAGGAGGACATTTATGATTAAAGAAGTAATAGTGGTTGAAGGAAGAGATGACATAACTGCAGTTAAAAGGGCAGTTGATGCTCAGCTTATAGCTGTAGGGGGTTTTGGAATAAATAAAAAAATTATAGATAAAATAAAAGAAGCCCAAAAAAGACAGGGTGTCATAGTGCTTACAGATCCAGATTTTGCAGGAAATAAAATAAGGCAGATTATATCTAAAAGAGTTAATGGAATAAAGCACGCTTATATATCTCAGAAAGATGGTATAAGAAATGGAGATATTGGAGTTGAAAATGCATCACCAGAAACTATAATAAAAGCTTTAAAAAATGCTAAGTGTGAGGTAAAAGAAAAGAGAGAGGAATTTGAAACAAGTGATATGGTGTTTTTCGGATTAACAGGAAATTCAAATTCCAAAGTAAAAAGGGATATGCTGGGAAAAGAAATTGGAATAGGATATTGCAATACTGCACAGTTTTTAAATAGGCTAAATGATTATGGAATAACAAAAGAGGAATTTAAAAAAGCTATAATTAAAATAAATAATATAATGGATAAGGAGAAACACAATGGGTGATTTATCTACTGTAGATGTAGTAAAAAAATACAGATTTAAATTTTCAAAAAACTTAGGACAAAATTTTTTAATAGATAACACGGTATTAGATGATATAGTAAATAGTGCTGATATAAGTAAGGAAGATCTTGTTATAGAAATAGGACCTGGAGTTGGAACTTTAACAAAAGAACTTTTAAAAAAGGCAGGTAAAGTATATGCTATTGAATTGGATTCAGATTTAATTCTAATTTTAAAAGAGGAATTAAAAGATTTTAAAAATTTTCAGCTAATACATAAAGATGCACTTAAAATAGATTTTAACAAAATAATAGGTAATGAGGAAAATGTAAAAATCGTTGCAAATTTACCGTACTATATTACTACTCCTATTATTTTACGACTATTGAATGAACACTATAATTTTCAAACGCTTACTATAATGATACAAAAAGAAGTTGGAGAAAGGATTTCATCAGAACCCAATTGCAAACAATATGGAGCCCTTTCTATTCTTGTACAATATTATTGTGATGTTGAAGTAATAAGAAAAGTAAGTCCTCTATCGTTTATTCCAAGACCGAAGGTGGAATCTATAATTATAAAACTAACTAAACTTGATAAACCTAGAGTTTGTGTGAAAGATGAAAAGTTATTTTTTAAGATAGTGAGATGTTCATTTAATATGAGGAGAAAAACTCTTTGGAATGCTGTCAAGACTTTAAAAGTTCCTAAGGAAGATATGGAAGAAGTTTTTAAGAAAGCTGAAATTGATCAAAAGAGAAGGGGCGAAACACTATCTATAGAAGAATTTGGAAGACTATCTGACTGCATATATGATATATCAATACATTAAAATGTGACATGTTTTTAAAGATAAGTTAAAACTATTTGTTCACTTTTTGGAAGTTATCTCATATATTATAATGAATATAATATATGGAGGTATAGAAGTTGGCACAAAAAAAGAGTTATAGTAGATATTTTATAATATTACAAGAAGATGAAAAAGGGTACTCTCTAGCTTCTGATAAAATTGCTTCAGGATATGCAAAATTGGAGATGAAAAATGATAAGTGTAAAATATCTTATTATGTACAAAATTTAAAAAAAGAAAAAACACCTTATTATATGATGTTAATATGTAATAAAAAAGATATAAAAAATATAATTAAAATCGGTGAAATGAACATAGATGATTACGGAAGAGCAGATATAAGTTATGAATATCCTGCAAATGATGTAGCAGGAAGTGGTATAGCTATGGATAAGGTATCAGGAGCTGCTATAGTGAGAATGATAGATGATAACATAATATCTGTAATGAGCGGGTTTGCAAGTACGGAAATACCTAAATGGAAAGCTTTTCCAGTATTTCAAAATAAAAGCAAAGATTTAAAAGAAACCGAAGTAAGTGAGATAGAGGAATCAGAAAAAACCGAAGCAAAAAGTGTATTTGATCAGTATGATGATATTATAGAGAAAGCTAAAGAAGATGAAGGAAATATAGAAATAGAAGAAAAAGATTCTTATAGAGAAGAACAAGAAAGAGAAAATGAACAGCAAAGCGAAGAACAAGAGGACTTTGAGGAAGCTAATAAAGCGGAAAGTGAAGAAGAAAATAAGGAAGCTCAAGTAGATGCTGAAGTGATGGAAGAAGAGATTATCGAAAATAACTCAAAATCTAATGTTACAAAAAAAATTGAAGAGAAAAACATAAATTCTAAACAAGAAAGAAATGATGATAGTTCAATATACGTGGATAAATCCCGATTAAGGTCTCACAAAAAATTAAACTTGGATAGATGTCAGAGAGAATGCGAAAAAAATGTATCTACAAGTTATCCTAAAGGTCCAGAAGCAAAATTTTTTACGCAACTTATGAGTGGTTTTAAGGAAGTAAAAGACGTCAACAAGGAATTAAAAAGGTGTGTATGGAATAAGGTACCTATAAGTTCTATGGATGACATGTATAATACCACTGATTATAATAAATATTCTTATATATATTATCCTATGGTAGGGTATTATCCATATATAAAAAAATATAATTATTATTTAGCAGGGTATAAATGTGATAAAAATGGCAGGGTAAAATATTTGATATATGGAATTCCGGGAACTAAAAGTAGGAAAGATCAGCCTTTTGAAGGAAAATCTGGATTTGTTACATGGATACCCCTAAAGGATAAAGACACGATGGGTCATTGGCTTATGTTTTATGACTTTAGAACAAATACTATAGTAATACCTGTTAGAAAGTAATATTGGTCACTTATTATGAGATTAATAGTGATAAATAAAAAAAAAATTGGGGTTACGATAATTATAATAGGACTTATGATAGTGCTTTTAGGACTTGAAAAAAATTTTGATATGAGATTAAAATTTACAGCTCTTATTCAAAATAATATGGAGTCTCTTACTCAATATAAAGGACTGGGAGGCAGATTGCGATATAAGTTGCCAGCACGATGGACTTGTAGAAATCAGGACATATTTGGAGATGAAATATTATATCATAGTGATTTTAAGAGTGATGATAATACCATAAATGGTTTTGTTGAAGTATGGAATTTAAAAGGTGATTTAAAATTATTTTTACAAAATAGCAAGAGTATATCTGAAAAACAAAATTTGTATAAAGAGTATTCTATAAAACAAATTTATATGAAGGGTCGTAGAGGTTATTTACTTAAATATACAATTACAAAGGAAATTGGAGATAGTTATAAGTGTATAGAATACTTTACAGAAGAAGGAAAACAATTTTGCAGATTTTCTTTTTTTGTAAAAGAATCAGACTTCAAAGAAAACATGCCTACTATATTTGAGGTTATTGTTAAAACTTTAGAATATAATTAGAAAATATAAGGTTTATCCCCTTTAGGTTTATTATATGAAAGGGGATTTTTTTATATTAATTATGTTATAATAATCATATATTTCATTAATATAGAAAGGGGTGAAAATCCTTTGCTGCAGATTAGAATATAGTTGCAGATACAATTTTTGCATATTGAATTCTTAAAAGTTATGCAGTGGGTGAAAATATTGGATAAGACTATTAAAAAAAGATTAAATATATTTATAATATCCTGCATTTTAATACCTGTAACCTTATTGTGTGGATGTAGTAAATTAGATCAATTAAAGGTTAAGATAGGATTAAAAAATTCGGATTTTGAATATATGAAACAACAGGGAAAAGTTAAGCAGATAATTATTCAAAATACAAGGGATCAGGGATTTAACTTTGTAGTTACTGATCAAAGTGCAATTAAAAATCTGTATGATATATTATCTTCTGCTAAAAAAGTATCAAAAAAATCATCATTGGATCCTGACTATGTATTTGAAATAGATGAAGGAAACAATAAAGTTCACAAGTTTAGTTATATAGCAGGACTTGATAGGAAAGATGCAGGAAATCTCTATAGTAAAGGTCAAGTATATATAGTATCAAATAGAATAGACAACGATATAATAAATAATTTTTGGAACACAAGGATGCCGCCAACTTACTTTAAATCTGTGTACTATGGATCCATAATAGATACATTAAATAAATATTTTAGTGAAAAAGATAGAAGTAAGAAAATAGGAATAAATTTTAAAGATGACATAGATGCCCAAAGATTTATACTTTCCACTGAACAGGAAGAGTTTAAATCAGATCTTACTAGTAAATTTAAAAATGTAAGCATTGGTAATAATGATGAAGACAATTATGATGTGTGGGTAACAATAAAGACAGAAGGGTATAAATCTACATTGTATAAAATGACTGTTACATTTTTTGACAGACAAAATCGAAGTGAGAAAGTTTATTATGTACAGGGTACATATAGCAGTGGGGGATGGAGCAAGAGCATATTGGAAAATAAGCCTAATGGGTTTTAAAAACAGAGGAAATAAAGGTAAATTAAAAAAAGGGGATTGTGTAAAAATTTGCACAATCCCCTAAGCTTTCCTAAATTATTTACACGGCCTCCTAAATGTCCAATGTTTTTCATACAGCATATCAGTTAGAGTCAAAACCAAATCTGTTGTTGTTTGTACTTGTCATTTAATGTGACTTTAGATATGGGATCGATGTTTATTTTATCCCCTGTTTTAGAACCAGGTGGTAAATGGGTGATTCCTATATTGGCGGTAGTACTATCCTGAAAACTTACAAGTGCGTCTGTAATATTTATATCAATTATTTTACCGATCATGAAAGTCCTCCTAAAGACAAGATTATATATGTTATTTTTATCTATAATTTTTATTATTATTCTTAAAGATTTTATCTTAATAGGTATTTGGTGCATTTCAATTAAAAAGTGTGCTTTATAGGTTTTTATTGGTTTAAAGTGAAAATAAAGATGAATTCATAAATTGCTTTTTTATATATGGCAAGGTATAATAATCAAGTCGTTTATACAATATATAGTGGTTGGGAGGAAAATATATGCTACATGTTGTGAAAAGAGATGGTAGAAAGGTTCCATTTGATTCTATTAAGATAACCAATGCTATAAAAGGAGCTTCTGATGAAATAGGTTTTGATTTAAAAGAAAGTGAGTTTATAGATTTAACTCAGAAGGTCACAGAAAATATAGAAAACCTTAATCTTCAGGAAATAAACGTAGAAGATATACAGAATATAGTTGAAGAAATACTAATGAAGAAAAACTATGTGAAAATTGGGTTAGCTTATTCAAGTTATAGAAAAGAAAGAAATGATATAAGAGAAATAAAATCTGATCTTATGAAGGCTATTGATAAAATAGGAATTCAAACAGATAGGGATAACGCAAATGTTGGAAACAATTTTAGTGCCAAGCTTTTGAGAATCGCCAGTGAATCCAATAAGTGGCATAACTTAGCTACTATGCCTAAATATCTAGCTAAAGTTCATGAAAATGGAGATATATATTATCATGATTTAGATTCCTACAATTTAACTGTAAATTGCCTTCACATACCAACAAAGGAAATGCTTTTAAACGGATTTAATACAGGATATGGGAACATAAGAACTCCTAAGAGAATAGAATCTGCTGCAGAACTTTCTTGTATACTCCTGCAGTCAGCACAAAATGATATGTTTGGTGGACAGTCTCATCCAGATTTTGATAATGATATGGCTGTTTTTGTTGAACCTACAAGAAAAGAAATATTGAAGGATCTTAAGGAAATAGGAGTAGAAGATGAAAAAATAAAAGATATTTGTAAGAAGAAATTGAGGAGAAGTGTAGAACAGGCTATGCAGGGAATAATTTACAATTTAAACACAATGCATTCCAGGGCAGGTTCACAGGTGCCTTTTAGTTCAATAAACATAGGCATACCAATGTCAGAGGATGCAGCTCTTGTATGCGAAGTGTTCTTGACGGAATATGAAAAGGGACTTGGAAGAGGAGAACAACCTATATTTCCTAATATAATATTTAGAGTTAAAAAAGGTGTAAATAAAAATGAAGGAGACCCTTATTATTATCTATTCAAAATTGCTTGTAGGGTAGCATCAAAGAGAATGAATCCTACTTTTATGAATTTAGATGCGGATTTTAATAAAGCATATTATGATAAAGGCATAATACCTGCAACTATGGGATGCCGCACATATGTCTGCTCAAATGTAAATGGAGAACAGGGAGTAAAGGGAAGAGGTAATATAGCCCCTGTCACTATTAATTTGCCTAGACTTGGAATTGTATCTAAAGGAAACATAGATAAATTCTTTGGATTATTACAGGGAAAGTTAGAGTTAGCGAAAGAATCTTTAATGCATAGATATAGCATTTTAAAGAGACTCAAGGTTAAAGATTTACCTTTTGTAGCAGGTCAGAAACTTATGAAGGGTGCTGAGAACTTAACTTCAGAAGATTCAATAGAACCAATATTGAAGCAGGGTACTTGGGCTATTGGTTTTATAGGACTTGCGGAAACATTAGTTGCGTTAACTGGAAAACATCATGGACAAGATGAGACTTCACGGAAACTTGGAATAAAGATAATTGCATATATAAGAAACTATACAGATAAACTCATAAATGAGACACATTTAAATTGGAGCTGTTATGCTACACCGGCTGAAGGATTAAGTGGAAAGTTTATAGTACAGGATAAGAAGATATTTGGAGAAATACCGGGAGTTACAGACAAAGATTACTACACTAATTCTTATCATATACCTGTAGGATTTCCAATATCAATAAAAGATAAAATTGATATAGAAGCTCCCTATCACAAAATTTGTAATGGAGGACACATAAGTTATATAGAAATTGATGATTACCCATCAGCAGAGGTTGTTAAAAGTATAATTGATTATGCCTATGATAATACAAATATAAGTTATATAGGAATAAACTTTCACATAAGATACTGTAAAGAATGTGGAACTTATCTTCATGGAGAAGATGTTTGTCCTAAATGCGGTAGTAACAATATACAGGGTATATCAAGGGTTACAGGATATCTATCTTTGGATGAAAGGTTTGGAGAAGGTAAGACGGCAGAAAGAGAGGATAGAATATCCCAAGGAAGCAATAAACATGTATATTGCTAAAGTAACTAGGTCATATATAAAAAGGAGGAAATCAATGGGTGGTAAAAAAATTAGATTGGCAGGTATTGCTTATGAGAGTCTGGTTAATGGACCTGGAATGAGACGTGTATTTTTTGCCCAGGGATGTAGACACAATTGTAAAGGATGTTTTAACCCATCTACCCATGACTTCAAAGGGGGCCAGCTAAAAGATATAGATAAACTGGTTTGCGATATCAAAGATAATCCTATGGTAAGTGGAGTTACATTTTCAGGGGGTGATCCCTTTGAACAACCTGAAGAATTTACATACATGGCTGCTAAAATTAAAGAATTAAATTTAAATATATGGTGTTATACAGGGTACACTTTTGAATATATAATTAATGGCTCAGATATTGCAAAGAAGTGTCTTTTAAATAATATAGATGTGTTAGTGGATGGAAAATTTGAAGATAGCAAAAAAGATACAAAATTAAAATTTAAAGGATCCAGCAATCAGAGAATTATTGATGTAAAGAAAAGTTTAGATTCCAATAATGTAGTAGTATTTACTTTTAGTTGAAAAACTTTAGCTAAATATATTATAATACTCCATGACGAGGAGTTGATAATATGAATAACAATTCGGAAATTGAAGTTTGCTCTTGTACTGAAATTCATAAGGATTGCATAGAATGTGTCAGAAAAAGTATGTTGGATGAGAAGACTTTTATGGATTTATCAGCACTTTTTAAAGTACTGGGGGATTATACAAGAATTAAAATTATATATGCACTATTTAAAAAAGAATTATGTGTTTGTGATATTACAGAAATACTTCAAATGAGTCAGTCCGCCATATCTCATCAGCTTAGGATTTTAAAGACTGCAAGGCTAGTTAAATTTAGAAGAGAGGGAAAATCGGTATACTATTCCCTAGATGATGAACATATAAATAAGTTGTTTAATGCAGGATTAGAGCATGTAAAACATAATTAGAGTGTAGTTATATAAGGTTTATAAGCAAAAAATCAACTTATACTCCGGATATTTTTTACAACCTTCAGCTCGGTTAAATATTTTGATAAGTCTAGTCAGAAAATTTATATATAAAATATTTAAATGTGTTTGTTTATTGTAAAAATATGCCTGCGTATAAGTTGATTTTTAAGTTATGAACTCCTATAAAAAGTTTTTATGGTGATGAAATTTGTCAGCATATTCCTGTGTATATGTCAATTTTTCACTTAGAAGTCTTATACAAACAAAATGTTAATTTATACTAGTAAGTTATTTAAAGTTAAGGATTTTAACTAGATTAAAGTCTTCGGGTTTGTGATGTAGAATTAACGTATTGCTTTCAATTCTTTCTGCATTTTTCATGTATCTAAGAAACTTTTCTAATCCATCTAATTCAAAAGTTAGTTGAGAAGTTTTATAATGCATAGGAATTACTATATGACTATTAATGGATTTTGCAAGCTCGGCAGCATCTTTTCCATCTATAGTGAAATTTCCTCCTATGGGAATCAAAAGCACATCTATGGATCCTAAACTTTTTATTTCATCTGGAGATAATATATATCCTACATCTCCTAGATGACATATTCTATAATTGTCCATTTCAATGACAAATATAATATTTTCTCCTCTTTTTGCGCCTTTAACTTTATCATGATAAGAAGGTATTCCTAAAATAGGTATATCGCACAGATTAAAAGAGCCTACCTTATTTGCAATATGTTTGTAGGTTATCTTCTCAATATAACAATGATCAAAATGATTATGACTTATTGTAACTACATCAACATCTCCTTGAAAAATTTTATAACCTACAGTCTCATCAAAAGGGTCTGTTAAAAGTTTTCTACCTTTTGAATCTTCAAATAAAAAACTTGAATGACCAAGCCATTTTATTTTCATAGAATATCACTCCTTCATAAGATATAGTAACTATTATAGTATTTTTTATCAAGTTTAAATTATTTTAAGTTAATATGTGAATATATTGATTTTTAAGTGTAAAATACGTGCTTTTTATATTATAATAGTATATATTATAACAGGGCGAATTATTCCATTGAACGGGGGTCATTATTTGAAGACTAAAAGAATTTATATGATGATACTGTTAAGTTTTATATTTGCATTAGCCGTGTTTACAAAGTTCAATATTGTACATGCAATTGATTATAACGGAATTACTATAGGAAATGATGTGGAAACTAATAAATCATGGAATGTGAAGTTTAACATGAAATTAGACCAAAGTACAGTAAATGATTCAAATATAGTGGTAACAGATAGTTCAGGAAACGTTGTTTCAGTGTCTTTGCAAGTTCAAGAGGATGGGATGAGTGTATTAATTACCCCTAAAACCAAATATTTATATGGAAAAATCTACAATTTAACTGTAAAAAGCGGATTAAAATCTGTAAGTGGAAAAAGTTTATCTAAAGAGGTTAAAGTAAAATTTGGAGTAAAATCCAACTCGAATTCTAGTTCTAATGGAAAATATACTGTTACACTTGATGCTGGACATGGGGGAACCGATGCTGGAAATGTAAGTGCATCAGGGCTGAAGGAAAAAGATATAACTTTGTCTGTGGCTTTAAAGACAGGAAAAATATTAGAGCAAAATGGAGTAAATGTAGTTTACACTAGAAAAGATGATAACGTAGCGTGGAATGATAGTACAAGTTTGCAAGCCCGTTTTGATATAGCGAATAACGCAAAATCAAATTTATTTGTTAGTCTGCATGTTAATTCCTATGCAGAAAGTTCTTTGGTAAATGGCATAGAAACTTATTATAGGGCTTCAAATGATTCTGCTAAAAATACAGCAAATAACATCCAAGATAAATTAATAAGTTATACAGGACTTTCTAATAGAGGAATTAAAGAAGGAACAGCGCAGCATAAAATACTAATAGGTACTGCGTCGCCACCTGTTATGGTTGAGCTTGGATTTATGACTAATCCTAAGGAAAGTCAGTTAATTGGAACTGAAGATTTCCAAAATAAAAGTGCATCGGCTGTTGCAGATGGAATTTTAAAATCTTTACCATCTCTTCAGGAAAAAGATACAGTAAATGTAAGTTCAATATCTAACTTATCAGATAGTATAACTGTAGGTAGTAAGTATTCTTTACCAACTAGTGTACAAGCTACTATGAGTGATGGAACTAGTAAAAAAGTAAGTATTGCATGGAATTCAAACACCATTGATACTTCTAAAGCAGGTATATTTACATATAAGGGAACTGCAGAAGGATACAGTAAAACTGTAACGTTTACTTTAACTGTGAAAGCAAAACAAGTGGATCCAACACCAGTCACACCATCAGAAGGAGCACCAGTGATAGTTATAGATCCTGGGCATGGTATAGGCAGTGATGTAGGTTCAAATGGAAACGGATTTCAAGAAGATGATGTAACTTTAAGTGTTGGCCTAAAAACAGGGAAGATATTAGAATCTAAGGGAGTTAAAGTAATTTATACTAGGACTACAGATGAGCGAAAAACAACTCCTTTAACTGTTACTGAAAGTCTTCAAAGACGATGTGATACTTCAAACAATACTAATGCAAACTATATGATTTCAATTCACACGAATGCTTTTGATGATTCATCTGCAGAAGGAACGGAAACACTGTATTATACAGGAAGTGTAAAGGGAGAGAAAATGGCAGAAGCCATACAAAAAAGTTTGTCTAGTGCTCTTGGAACCTATAACAGGGGACTTAAAGATGGAAGCTGGCTTTATATAGCAAAACATACTGTTGCTCCAACAGTTTTAACAGAATTGGGATTTCTTACAAATCAAAAAGATGCAGGGATACTAGGTACGGATCAAGGTAGAAATAAAGCTGCACAAGCTATAGCAAGTGCTATATTACAGGTTTTAGGAATGTGATACAAAAAATTGTCTAAAAAAATTGACAATAGAAAATTCATATAATATAATAAAAGGAAATTATACAGGTAGTAATTAAAAAACATTGAACAGGAAAAGTATTTAAGTTTGTTTTTATTTACAGAGAGTGGGGAGTGCTGAAAACCCATCGAAAAGCTTAGAGAAAATCACCTGGGAGTTGAAGAATTGAACAGTATATTTTAATCACTTTAGTAAATTCTTACGTAATTCTGCGTTACAGAATAGATTATGGTAGTACTTAATTTATTACCCATAGGTGGTACAGCGAGTTAAACTTCGTCCTATTTAGATGAAGTTTTTTTATTGCGTACTTTTAATTTAAAAATTATACGATGTATAAACATTGAAAAATAGTAAAAACTTAACAAAGAGGATAGAAAGGGGTCAAATCCGTGTATAAAAAAATTGATAGTGATAAAAATTTTGTACAAATGGAAAAAGATGTTTTAAAATTATGGGAAAATAAAAAAATAGTTGAAAAAAGCTTTAAGGAAAATGAAGATGGTGAATATTTTACTTTTTATGATGGACCTCCAACTGCAAATGGAAAACCTCATATAGGACACGTCCTAACTAGAGTTATGAAAGATCTCATACCAAGATATAAGGTTATGAGGGGATATAAAGTATTAAGAAAAGCAGGTTGGGATACACATGGACTTCCTGTTGAACTAGAAGTTGAAAAGAGTCTTGGAATTTCTGGAAAACCACAAATTGAAAAATACGGTGTAGAAGATTTTATAAAGAAATGTAAGAATAGTGTATTTACTTATGTAAGTCAATGGAAAGAAATGTCTTACAGGTTAGGATTCTGGGTAGACATGGATAATCCATATGTAACATATTATAATGATTACATAGAATCAGAATGGTGGGCACTCAAAAAAATATGGGAAAAAGGTCTTTTATATAAAGGCCACAAAATAGTGCCATATTGTCCTAGATGTGGAACTGCACTTTCTTCCCATGAAGTTTCTCAGGGATATAAGGATGTAAAAGAGACATCAGTATATGTTAAATTTAAAATTAAAAATCAAGATAAGTATTTGATGGCATGGACAACGACACCTTGGACACTCCCTAATAACATGGCATTAGCTGTAAATAAAAGCTATGACTATGTAGAAGTTCTTAATAAGGAAGAACATCTAATATTAGCAGAAGCTATGTTAGAAAAGTTAGAGGGAGAATATAAAGTTTTAAGAAAATTCAAGGGGGAAGAATTAGTTGGACTTGATTATGAGCCACTTTTCAATTTTGTACCTTTTGAAGGAAAGGCACATTATGTTGTTCACGCAGATTATGTAACATTAACAGAAGGCACAGGAATAGTTCATACAGCTCCTGCCTTTGGTGAAGATGATAGTATTACAGGAAAAAAATATAATATTCCTATGATAAATTCTGTAGATACTCAAGGAAGATATAAAGAAGAAATTACTCCATGGAAAGGTCTTTTCGTAAAAGATGCTGATCCTAAAATAATAGAATATTTAAAAGAAAAAGGAATACTTTATAAGGCAGAAAAATTTACTCACTCCTATCCATTCTGCTGGAGATGTGATACTCCACTTTTATACTACCCAAGAGATACTTGGTTTATAAGGATGTCTGAATTAAGAGATAAGTTAGTTAAAAATACTAATGATACAAACTGGTATCCTGATAATATAAGAACTGGTAGATTTGGAAAATTTGTTGAAGGTGTAATAGATTGGGGACTTAGTAGAGAAAGATATTGGGGTACACCTCTTCCAATATGGGAATGTGAATGTGGTCATAGAGAATGTATAGGAAGTATTAAAGAATTAAAGGAAAAAGGAATAAATGTGCCAGATGATATAGAACTTCATAAGCCTTACATAGATAGAGTTAAATTAAAGTGTCCTCACTGTGGAAAGGAAATGAAAAGAGTATCAGAAGTAATTGATTGCTGGTTTGATTCAGGTTCAATGCCTTTTGCACAGCATCATTATCCTTTTGAGAATAAAGAAGTTTTTGAGAAAAATTTCCCTGCACAATTTATATCTGAGGCAGTAGATCAAACTAGAGGATGGTTCTACACTCTTATGGCTATATCCACTGTATTGTTTGATAGAAGTCCATTTGAAAACTGTGTGGTTTTAGGACACGTTTTGGATAAACACGGACTAAAAATGTCAAAGCATAAAGGAAATGTCTTAAGTCCTTCCACTGTTTTGGAAAATGAAGGGGCAGACGCAGCTAGATGGTATTTCTATACTGAAAGTGCACCATGGCTTCCATCTAGATTTTATGAAGAAGCAGTACAGGATAGTCAGAGAAAATTTTTAGGTACCCTATGGAATGTATATTCTTTTTATGTGCTTTATGCAGATTTAGATAATTTTAACCCTATGGACTATAAAGATTTTGTAAGTGAAAATGTAATGGATAAGTGGATAATTTCCAAGTTGAATTCGCTTATAAAGCAAACTGAAGATCACTTAGATAATTATAGAATTACTCAAGCTGCTCAGAACATAGGAAATTTTGTAGATGAACTTTCAAATTGGTATGTAAGGATAAATAGGTCAAGATTTTGGAGCCAGAAGTTAACAGATGATAAAATAGGAGCATACTTAACTTTATATAAAGTACTGAATACTTTATGTCTGGTAGCTGCACCTTTTGTACCATTCATGACAGAAGAAATCTATCAAAATCTTGTAGTAAACCTTGATAAAGATGCAATAGAAAGTGTACATTTATGTAAATGGCCAGAGTATGATGCAAGTGTAGTGGATGCTAAGCTTGAAAAGGATATGGAAGAAGCTTATAAGATAGTTAAACTTGGAAGAAGTGCTAGAAACAGTGCTAATATAAAAAATAGGCAGCCTCTTTCCGAAATGCTTATAAGTGTAAATACTCTTCCTGAATATTATGGAGACATAATAAAGGATGAATTAAATATTAAAAAGATAGTTTTCAATTCAGATTTATCAAAGTATGTTAACTTCAACATAAAACCAAACTTGCCTGTACTAGGTAGAAAATATGGTAAGCTAATACCAAAAATAAAGAATGAAATATCATCCATGAATCAAATGGAATTGGCACAAAAGATAAATGATAAGGAAAGTGTAAAAATAAACATAGATGAATCAGAAATAGAGTTAAATTCAGATAATTTACTTATTACTATGCAAGGCTTAGAAGGATTTGCCTTTGCAGGAGAAGGAAGTACAGGAATTGTTTTAGAAACTACAATTACAGAAGAACTTAGAGAAGAAGGAAATTTGAGAGAAATTTTAAGCAAAGTTCAAAATATGAGAAAAGAAAGTGGTTTCGAAGTTGCAGATAAGATAAATTTATATGTTTCAGGTAATGAAAAACTTGAAGCTGTAGTGAAAAAATTTGAAGAAAGAATACAAAAGGAAACTCTTTCTATGGATGTTATTTATAACGCCAATAGAGAATATAATAATTGTAATATTAATGGAGAAAAACTAGATATTGCAGTGGAAGTAGTAAATAAATAAAGTAATTAGTAAAATAAACTAATCACTAATTTTAAGTACGTGTTTATTTTAAATTAGTGATTAGTTTTAATTTGGATATATCAAATATTGTAAATTAGCTTGTAATGAGTTAGTTTTATAAGTATAATTATTAAAAAAGTAATTGGTAGGTGATAAGGTGGCAGCATCAATTAAAGACGTTGCTAGAGAGGCAGGGGTTTCAATAGCTACAGTATCTAGAGTACTTAATGATGTAGACGTTGTAAATGAAGAAACTAAGAAAAAGGTTTTAACAGCTATTGAAAAACTAGGGTATAGGCCCAATATAGTAGCAAGAAGTCTTAAAACTCAAAAAACAAGAACTATAGGTATAATAATCCCAGATATATCTAATCAGTTTTATCCTGAAATTGTAAGAGGGGCTGAAGATGTAGCAAATATATATGATTATAATATAATGTTATGTAATACTGATTTAGACATAGAAAAAGAAATGGAATATTTAAAGGTTTTGAAAGAGAAGATGGTAGATGGAGTTTTATATATAAGTAATTCCTTAGAACCAAAAATATTAGATCTCATAAAACAACTTCAATTGCCAATGGTTTTAGTGGAAACTACAAATGAAAAAGAAAGTATACCTAGTGTAACTATTGACAATGAAAAAGCTGCATATGAAGGTGTAACTTATTTGATAAAAAATGGAAATAAGAATATAGCTTACATAGGCGAAAATACAGATATGGCAAATGCTAGTGCCGTAAGGTATAAGGGGTATAAGAAGGCTCTTGAGGAAAATAACTTGGAATTGGACAAAAATAAAGTTTATTTTGGAAATGTTAAAGCAAAAGATGGGTATAAAGGAATGAGTGAAATATTCAGTAAAACTAAAGTGGATTCAGTATTTTGCACCAGTGATGAGGTGGCTATGGGGGCTATAAATGCACTTAGAGACAATAATATTAGGGTACCTGAAGACGTGGATGTAATGGGATTTGGTAATATATATTCCGCTTCTATATTTTATCCTAAAGTAACAACCGTGGCACAACCTACTTATGACATGGGATCTGTTGGCATGAGAATGCTCATAAAATTAATAAACAAACAAGAACTCGAAAAAAAGAACTATGTACTGCCACATAAATTAATTGAGAGGGATTCCTGCAAAAAATAATTTTATTTAGGACAAAAATTTATTTATAAAAAGTTAATACAAAAATATTACATGATCATATATAATTATAATTAAAAAATATATATTATAGGGAAAGGAAAACATAATGGTAGAAAAAATAATTGAAGTAGTTATTTTTGTCTTAGATAAAACAGGGTATATAGGTATATTTTTAGCTATGGCTCTTGAAAGTGCGTGCATACCTATCCCAAGTGAGGCTATACTGCCATTTGGAGGGTACTTAAGCTTTACAGGTAGACTAAGCTTACCTCTTGTTATAATATTTGGCACATTGGGAGGCACAGTAGGTTCCATAGGTGCATATTATATTGGTAAAATAGGTGGAAGGCCTCTAGTTGAGAAATATGCGGAAAAGCTCAGATTGTCTAAATCTCATATTGAAAAAAGTGATTATTGTTTTAGTAAATATGGAGAAAAAATAGTGTTTTTTTCTCGACTATTACCTATAGTCAGGACTTTTATTTCTCTTCCTGCAGGGATAAGTAAAATGGAAGTTAAAAAATTTATAATTTACACTTTACTTGGATCTTCTATATGGAGTATAATTTTAGGATATGCAGGTTATAAAATGGGACAAAATTGGACAATTATACGGCAATGGTTTCACTTTGCAGATATAGCACTAGTTGTTTTAATAATCGTATTTGTATTGTATAAATTAGTTCATAAAAAAATAAATAAGGAAAACTCTTAAATGTAATAAAGAATTCAGTGAAAATATATTTCGCTGAATTTTTTTATTAAAGTTAGTATTTTGCACAATCAGATAAAATTTTCTAAAGAAAAATGCCGTCATATATGTTTGAATTTTGTTTAACGATTTTTTTGAAATATTTACTCTTTAATGGTATAATTTAACATAAAAGTAAATAGATTAACTAGTTAACCATTATTAGGAGGGAGATTATGGAGTACAGGGACAAGATAAAAGAGATATTTTCTTATTTGCTAAGATTAAAAAAACTAAATGAAAAATCCGTAAGAAATGTTTATGATTATGATAAGTTGTACTGGGAAGAAGATTTTTCCCATATGCCGGGATGCATTGAGGGTAAAAATGTTGCCAATGAATACTGGATTGAGGTAAATAAAAAGTGTGGGAAGCTGTATCAGGAGTTTTTTAACCTATATCAGGAAAATGAAAAAAATGGAGAGAATTTTGAAATAGTTTTTGGACATGGCTTAATTGTATGGGATATAGACAAGGAGAAAATACTTCACCCTATTTTAACTACTAGAATGAAAATAGAATTTAATAAGGCAAAGGGGTCATTTATATTAGTACCTTCAGGTAAGACTAGATTGGAGACGTCCATTTTTGAAGGCGTGAAAGAATGTAATATGTCTGATATTCTTTCACTGTCAGATGAAATAGACCGTATGAATTTAGATCCGAGAGATATAGAAAAAATTAAATCAGTGTTTTTAAATCTAATTTCCCACATAGACGTTAAGGGCAAGCTGAGTGAGAGCAAGTTTTTTAAAAAGAAAATTGATTTTCAGCAGTTCCCTGTGATTTATAATTCCTCCATTATATTGGTAAGAAACAATAGTATGAAATTATGGCAGATTGAAATAGCTAATATAATTGATGAAATAGATAATGGATATGAGATACCTGAGACCATTAAATCTTTGGTGGATGAAGAAGGGGTAGATTATAGTGGATCTGATAAAAGTGAATGGAGTGATGTGTCAGATAATTTGCTTTTCCCTCTTCCTGCAAATTCAGAACAAAAAAGCATAGTAAAGAAAATATGTGAAAATTATGGAGTAGTTGTACAAGGACCACCAGGAACAGGAAAAAGCCATACTATAGTAAATTTAATATGTCACTTACTGGCAAATGGCAAAAGGGTACTTGTAACTAGCCAGACAAGTAGGGCACTTAAAGTATTGACAGAAAAAATACCTGAAGAAATAAGACCCTTATGTATTAGCGTTTTGGGAAATGATATCAATTCCTTAAATGACCTTAACAAAGCTGTAAGAAAAATAACGGAAAACCTCTCTGTGAATCCTGAAATTATGTATGAAGAAGTCAAAAGTTTGGAAAAAGAATTAAGTTGCTGCAGGAAAAATAAGGAACTGCTGTATGAAAAATTAAAAAAGATTCGAGAGAGTGAAAAGAGAAATATAAATTATGAGGGAAAAAATTATGATATTGTATATATAGCAAAGTGGGTTAAAGACAATAAAGACAAATATTGTTGGATGGAGGATAGAATAAAAATTGATGAAGTAATACCACTATCGGATAAGGAATTCAACTTGCTAATATATCTGCTAGGGGATTTGGATAAGGATAAAAAGTGTAAATTTGATAGCATGAAAAACATAATAAATAGATTGCCTGATTTCAATGAAATATGTAATAAAATTTCAGAGTATAAGAGTTTAAATGCTCAGTATGAAAATTATATTAAAACTGTAGAAGGGTGGTATATACCTAATGACAATAAATGCAATTATGAAAAAGTTTTAGAGCTTGCAAATATGTGTAAAAGTAAAATTGCCGAATTTCAGGAAAAAACTGTATGGTGGAATGTATTTCATGATTATCACAGTAGTAAGATATCAAAGCAAACATTTAGAGATTTATTGTGTAAAAGTAATGAATACATGTTGAGCCTGAGTAGAATTAATAATCAGATTAGAAATTGTAAAATAGAAATTCCGGAAAATGTAAGTAAAGATAAATTTATAGAGGACTTTGATATTTTATTTGATACCTTTAATCAAAAAGGAAAAGTAGGGAAAATATTTATGATTTTTCATCCTGAATGTAAATATATACTGGAATATTGTAAGGTAAATGGAACTTTATTAAAAAATAAGGATCAGGCTTTAATAGTTAAACTCTATACCCAACAAGAAAAAATCTTTACTGCATTAAAGACTATGTGGAACAATATAATGGAAGATTATGGTGGAGAAACAATAACTTCTGATTTAAGGGAAAGTGAATTTATTGCCATTGAACAAAATTTAGATTACCTGGATACTATAATAAATTGGGATATGGAGTATAAAAGAGAGATTTTAAGGTCTCTTGGGAAAATATCAGTTCCACAAAATATTGATTGGCATAAGAAAGAGACATATGATTATTTAATTAAATGTGTAAATTTCATAAAGAATATGGATAAATATAATAAAGACAAAGCTTATATAGAGGTATTGAAAAAATTGATAAAAAGTACGGGAAAGTTGAGAAATCTCTATGAAGCTGTGGATAATTTGAATATAGATGAAGTTAAAAAGATATTAAGTGAATTTGAAGAAATTAAATTTATAAAAAATAAATCACTTAAAATAGATGAATTAATAGGGAAAATGAAAAAAGTATGTCCCAAAACTTGCAGAAATATATTGGATAACTGGACTTATGATAAGGAAAAGTTTAACAGTTGGGGACAAGCATGGAAATGGGCTAAATGGAATAGTTTATTGCAGGACATATATGATTTCAATGATGATAACATAGGTGACCTTATAGAAAATGAAAAAAATAGGGAGAATGTGCTTATAAAAGATATAGTATCAAAGAAGACCTGGTATAATCAGATAATTAAAACTACGGAAAATGAAAAAAGAAGCTTATTTTCTTGGGTTCAGGCAGTAAAGAGAATTGGCAAAGGTAGGGGTAAGATGGTGCCTCAGTATAGGAAGATAGCTCAAAAAGAAATGGAAAAATGCAAAGAAGTTATACCTGTATGGATTATGCCTTTAGATAGAGTTATTGAGAACATAAAGTTATCTAAAAATATGTTTGATGTAATAATATTTGATGAGAGCAGTCAGAGTGATATATTCTCATTGTGTGCACTTATGAGGGCTAAGAGAGCGGTTATAGTAGGTGATGATAAACAAATAAGTCCAGAAACTATAGGTATTGATCAGAATATCGTGCATGATTTAATAGATAAGTATTTGGAAGATATACCTCAAAAAGAATGGTTTGATCTCCAAGTTAGTTTATATGATACAGCACTTAGAGTATTTCCAAGCAGATTAATGTTGAAAGAACATTTCAGATGTGTGCCAGAAATAATAAATTTTAGTAAAGATTTAAGTTACTCAGGTGAAATAGTACCTCTTAGATACCCTAAAATATATGAAAAATTTTATCCAGCGATAAACACTGTTAAAGTAAATGGAGGAGTTAGAGATGCATCTAAGCCTATAAATGTTAAGGAAGCGGAATGTTTAGTGGACAAGGTTGTTTGCTGCTGCAGGGACAAAAGATATTCTAATATGACTATGGGTGTTATATCTTTACTTGGGGAACCTCAAGGCCATCTTATAGAAAATATGCTTAGAGAAAAAATAGGTGTAGAAGAGATGATAAATAGAAAGCTTATATGTGGAGATGCTTACTCTTTTCAGGGTGACGAACGGGATATAATGTTTTTATCTATGGTTATTTCAAAGGATGTAAAATTTGCTCCACTTACTAGGGAAAATGACATGAGAAGATTTAATGTAGCTGCAAGTAGGGCTAGAAATCAGATGTGGTTATTCCATTCAATAGACTTAGAAGATTTAAATGAGGAATGCGTACGTTATGCTCTCTTAAATTACTTCCTAAATTACAATAAGTATTACAATAAGTATAGTGTCAAAAATAAAAGTATGGAATATGTATTTCAATCTAAATTCCAAAAAGACGTATATGACATTATAAAAAACAAGGGATATAAAATTGTACCTGAAGTAAAAATAGGTAAGTACAAAATAGATTTTGTTGTGGAGGACATGAGGAATAGGGTTGCAATTATATGTGACAGTGAACTATCTCAGAAAAATTACAGTTTTAAGGAAATTGTAGAAACACAATTAGATTTAGAAAGATTAGGATGGATATTCTATAAGATAAGAGAAGGTGAATTTTATTATAACCCTGAAAGGGTTATGGAAAAACTTTGGAGTAAATTAAATAATATAGGTATTGAACAGTGCAAGTTAGAAGAAATTCAGGATAAAAACCTTCAAGCTGTATAACAAAAGAGTGGCTGCCTAACAGCAATCTAAAAAATTGCTATTAGGCAGCCACTTTACTTAACTTTGCAATTAATAATATTTTTAAACGGTATTTCACAATTGCAATAATTTATACATAATATAAAAACATAGCAAGTATTATTTGGAGTGAATGTATTGTTGTATGCACTAATTCTTGCAGGAGGTAAAGGTACAAGATTATTTCCATTATCTAGAACTAAAAATCCAAAACAATTTTTAAAAATTATAAATAATAAGAGTTTTTTGAGAAATACTGTAGATAGAATCAAGCCTTTAGTTGATACACATAATATATATGTGGTTACCAATAAAGAATATATAGACAGAGTTCAAGCAGAACTTCCAGATATAAATAGAGATAATATATTTGCAGAACCAGAAAATAAAGAAACAGCTACCTGTATAGGATTTTCAGCGGTGAAATTGTTAAAAAAGGATCCTTTAGCTACTATGATAATTTTGCCTTCAGATCATTATATAGAAAGCGAAAAATTATTTATAGATACTATCCGTAAAGCGGTGGAAATTGCAGAAAAGAAAAAAGGGCTCGTAACTATTGGAGTGAAACCCACAAGACCTGAAACAGGATATGGTTATATTGAAATGGGCGAAAAAATAAATATAGGAATTAATGCTTTTAAGGTAGAAAGATTTTTAGAAAAGCCCAACATAGAAGTTGCAAAAGATTTAATATTAAAAGGAACCTATTTATGGAACAGTGGTATGTTTGTGTGGAAGGTAGATGTTTTTTTAAGAGAAATGCAGAAATATCTTCCCAAAATGTATAAGAGTATGTCAGTTATATACAAAAGTATAGATACGAAACAAGAGGATAAAGTAGTAAAGGAAGAGTATAAACGTATAGATGGAATATCTGTAGATTTTGGAATAATGCAAAAAACCAGAAAAGCTTATGTTATTAAATGTGAATTCTTATGGGATGATATAGGGACTTTTACTGCGTTAGGAAGGTTTCTTGAGAAATCAAATGGTAATAATGTAAAGGGAAATACTGTAATAGAATCTAGTGAAAGTTGTACTATATTTGGAGGTGATAAACTTATAATAGTATTTGGGGTTAAGGATTTAATAGTGATAGATTCTAAAGATGTGCTTTTAATTATGGACAAAAATAGAGATCAGGAGGTAAAATATCTAGTAGATATTTTAAAAAATAAAAGTAACTTAAAAAAGTACATTTAATGAAAAACCTGTAGATGTAGAATATGAAGTCAACTTCCATTTAAAGGATAATGTCAGTAAGTTTGTATAATATCAAAGTTGCTGGCAGTTTTTTATTAAATTTAGCTTATTTTGTCGATTCATTTTTTTTATAGTAAACTCTCTATGTAAGGCTTCACTTTTTGAGGTATATTCTTCAAAATAAATTAGTTTTACAGGAAGTCTTCCCCTAGTATATTTTGCACCCTTTCCCTTATTATGAGCAGATATTCTTTTTTTTAAATCATTAGTGTAACCTGTATAAAGTGTTCTGTCACTGCATTTTAATATATATACATAATTCATGTTATAATCTCTTTCATAGTTTATTTTACAGATACATAAGGACTATCTTCTATATAAAACCGCCAGGGGTAATCTGCAGCTTCTTCTGCATAATCTATTCCTATGCGTCTAGAGCTTTTTATGTTGAAATTTTCAATATTACTATCTTCGATGTATAGGTCACTTTTGCAAAGATCTTTTTTATTATGGTTTTTATCTATGAGAAGTGCCTTGCATAGTTTACCAGGGCCGTTGGTTAAGTTTTTTATTTGACTTTTGCTTAATAGGTCATAACTTTTCTCATATCGATTCAAGGACATGTCTTCAAGGCAAGTAAGAGGCTCCAGCGCCCTTACAAGTACTCCTTCAGGAATATCTTGTCTTTCAGTTACTACATTGAAACAACAGTACATTCCATATATCATGAATACATAGGAAAAACCACAGGGACCATACAGAGCTTCTGTTCGTTTAGTACGTCTGTCTCCATAGGAATGGGCAGCCTTATCTATAATTCCCTTATATGCTTCTGTTTCTACTATTTTCCCAGATAACTTTTTGCCGTTTATTTCATGAACTAGTACTTTACCTAGAAGATTTTTTGCAACTAATAAGGTATCCTTTCGGTAAAAATCCCTATGCAATTTATTGAACAACTATACGACCTCCCTTAGTCTTATTATGTTATTATTATATCATAATAAGACTAATAATTATGTTATAGGGATTTTTACCTAGAAAACCCCTATGGAGTGGAAGATTGAGATTATGAGAATATTTTATTATGATTGTTTTTCTGGAATAAGTGGGGATATGAATGTAGGAGCATTAATAGATGTAGGAGTAGATAAGGAGTATTTAATTTCTGAGCTGCCGAAACTTAATATAGGTGGTTATGAGATTAATATTAAAAAATATGTAAAAAAGGATTTTAAGGTAATCAAAATAGGATATGGAATAGGAAGTAAGGATAACGATGATATTTCAAATGTTTTGAGGGTTTTTATAGGTGAAACTATACCTCATGAAAAGAATAGCTATAAGGATTGTTATTGGAATAAAGATGGGAAAACTGAATATATATTAGATAGAAGAAACATGGATAAATGTAGTTTTAGAGATGAATCAGGATATATTAGGGATCAAGCACAAGTTATAGAGTGTAATATAGATGATATGAATCCTGAAAAATATCAATATATAATAGACAAATTGATATAAAAAGGAGCTTTAGATGCGTACTTGACTCCCATAATAATGAAGAAGGGAAGGCCGGCAGTAAAATTGAGTATGAGGATTGTAAAAAACTTGCTTTAAAAAATAAAATAAGTATAGATGAAATATATAAGGAGGTTATGTCTCAAACATTTAAATGAAAAAGTGTTTTAGATGAGAAATTCCAGGATAAAATTAATATAATATTGTTTTACATTATATTAATATTGTTAAATGTTATTATGATAATAAATGCAATTAATGTTATTTTATTGACAATTAACCGCTAAAACGTATAATTATGGTATACGGTTTAAATAATTCATATTGTTTAATAGGAAATCTTTTTTTGTACTAGTGCGTATTTTTGTATAAATGAGAAGGGGGAGGGCTATTTTTTAAAGACTTATTTTCTATATTATTATTTATCAGGAGGAATGGCAGATGAAGGTAACTGGAATATTGGAAAAGGCAACTAAGAATGCATTATCTAAAGCCGGTGTAGAATTGCTGAATAAGAACCCAGAAGAAAACCTTGATAAGCTGTTTGCATTGATTAAAAAAACAGTAAAAAAAGACGAGGATAACTTAGCTAGAGTAGAAAGAGTTCAGGAATTATACGAAACTAATCAAGCAATTCATAAACTTGTTATAAGCATTATTAAAGATTCTAATAAAAAGTGTATAGATAAATTTTTTACTAATTTTTTTTCCAATGCAGTTTGGTATGGAATGCCAAAGAGAGAGCAGTTTTTTCAAGATACAGGCATAAAGACCCCATTTACAATATTGATGAGCCCATCTATGAGATGCAATTTAAGGTGTACAGGTTGTTATGCTTCAAGTTATAGTAAAGAGGATGATATTCCTAAAGAGGAAGTAGATAGAATTATTGGTGAAGCTAGAGACCTTGGAATTTATTTCTTTGTAATTCTTGGAGGAGAACCTTTCTTCAATGATTATATGCTTGACATATATAAGAAATACAATGATTGTATGTTTGTCCCATTTTCAAATGCAACCCTTTTTGATGAGAAATTAGCAGATAAAATAAAAGAATTGGGCAATTTAATTCCTATGTTCTCTGTAGAAGGATTTGAAGAAGAGACAGATAAGAGAAGGGGAAAAGGCGTATTTAAAAAGGTTATGCATGCAATGGAACTTTTGAAGGAACGTGGAGTTCTATTTGGAGTATCTACTGCAACTAGTAGATATAACATAGATACAGTTACATCGAATGAATTTATAGACATGCTTATTGAAAAGGGAGCAAAAATGGGATGGTACTTTTTGTTTATGCCAGTTGGTAAAGATCCTGATGTAAATGCAATGCTTACCCCAGAGCAGAGAATACGTTTGGGAGAAAAAATAAGAGAAATAAGAGAAACAAAACCGTATTTTACTATTGATTTTTTTAATGATGCACCATATGTTGGTGGATGTATTGCAGGTAAATATTATTGCCATATAAATTCCAAAGAAGAAGTGGAACCGTGCATATTTGCTCATTTTGCAGTGGATAATTTAAAAGGTAAAAAACTTGTGGATGTATTTAAGTCAGATTTCTTTAAAGAATTGAGAAGTAGACAACCATATAACAAGAATTTGTTACTGCCTTGTATGATGATTGACAATACCAATGAAATTAGAGAAGTTGCTAAAAAAACAGGAGCAAGACCTACAGATGAAGGTGCAAGAATGATGCTTGAAGATCTAGAATTTCAAAATAAGCTTGATAAAGTGTCTCAGGAATATAAGCCTTATGCAGAAGAGGCTTGGAAGAAAGATTTTAATTCCAGTGGAAACTATGAGATGTCTAAAGGCTAAACCTTTAAATACCCAGAGAAATTTATTCTCTGGATATTTTACTTTAATCAGAAATTTGTGATTGATTACTGAAGTTGAAAGATAATTGGTATTATTATAAAATATACATATTAGATTAAAATCAATAGGAGAATTTTTTATGAAAAGATGTATAAGAATAACATTACTCTTAATAATGATAGCGATATTATGTTTGATAGAAGTTTCCTGCAATAAAAAACAGAATAGCCAAAATAACGAAGGAGTACTTAAAGGAAATATTAAAATTGTTACGGATGTAGAACATGGACCTCAATTTGAACTTGCAGCAGAGGAATTTGAAAAATTACACAAGAAAGTTAATATAAATGTTATTACAGTAAAGGATACAGATAACAATATTCAAGCTATACTTAATGGAATCCGGTATAGAGCAGACATAACTACAATAAATGATAGCTGTATAAAGCACATCATATCTAAAAATCCAGAAACATTTTTAGATATGACATATTCAGCAAAGGAATACAAAAATGAATTATTAACCAATAAAATTTATAATGATACTATAAAAGGAAAAATTTATGCTTTACCTTGGGACACTTATCCTAAAGCCTTGCTGTATAGAAAAGATATATTTGATAAAGAAGGTATAGATGTAAATAAAATTAAAAGCTGGAGTGATTATATAGAAGTAGGAAGGAAAATAAGTAAAGATACGGGGAAGATATTTATTGGAAATTGTTCAGAAGATAATAATGATATTTATCTTCTACTCTCAAATCAATTGGGAACATCTTATTTTAACCAATCTGGGAAATCAGATTTTAAATCGCAAAAGTGGGCTAGAGTTATAGAAATATCAAAAATCCTTTATGGAGAAGGACTTATTCAAGAATTTTCTTCTAAAGATGAAGTTATAAATAAGGCACAACTAAACAAGATAGTATCCTTTATTGCAGATCCTACTTATGCTTCAACTTTAATGAACAAGTTTCCACAGTCTAAAGGCAAATGGGGAGTAATGAAATTACCTGCATTTGAAGATGGAGGTAATAGGGACGTGTCTTTAGGTGGAATTAATTTAGTTATAAATAAGAATATTTCTGAATCAAATTTGTCAGAGCAGTTTGTAAAATTTGCACTTACAGATGGAAAGCTTCAAATGGACTTATTGAATAAATATGGCAGATTCCCAGTTAATACAGATGCATATAACTTTGTAGATTTAAATAAAAGTGTAACATATTTTGATAGTACTATATGGAATCTTTTTGCAAGTGTAGAACAAGGATCATTTAGTGTAAATTATACAAAAAATTTTCCTGATGTAAGAGAAAAAATAAAAGGAGTTTTAAATGAAACAAGCATTAAAAATGGAAATTATAAATCTATAATAGAAGGAGTAGAGACAATTTTAAAATAATTTTATGAAACGTTTACAAAATTAACAAAATCATGTATACTATGAATATAGAGGATTAATCATAGGGATTTTTTAACATAAATAAACCTTTTTAACTAGGAGTTGTCAATAGTTAAAAGGGTTTATTTATGTTAAAGAATTTAGAAGAATTTACATATCTAAAATTTTTTTATAAACCTCAATAGTTTTTTCAGAAGATTTTTCCCAAGAGAATTTAGAAGACTGTTTTAAAGCTTTTAAACTTAATTCATTTCTTATGCTTTCATCGTTAAGAAGTGCTTCCATAGAATACATGAGACTTTTTAGGTCGAACGGATCTATAAGTATACCACCATCTTCTACTACTTCTGGGATAGATGAAATACGTGAAGTTATTACAGGAGTACCACAGTTCATTGCTTCTAGAGGAGGTAATCCAAAACCTTCATATAAGGATGGATATATAAATACATCACAAGCATTATAAAAAATAGGAAGCATATTTTCTTCTACAAACCCTGTGAATTTAACATTATTATCTATATTCAAATCCATACTCAAATTTCTCAACTTACATAATTCATCTTTACTGGAACCTATAATAACTAAATCATAATTTTTATCCAGATTTTTATGAATTTTAGAAAAAGCAGTGATTAGTGAAGATACGTTTTTCCTAGAGCTAAAACCACCTATATAGAGGACAAATGGATTTTTTATGTTATATTTATCTTTTATGTTGTATTGGCATTTATCTTTTTCCAAAGGTTTATATTTTTTATCTGCAGCTAAATGGGTTACGAATATTTTATTTTCATCTATAGGAAAGAATCTCAAAATATCTTTTTTTGAACAATTAGATACAGTTATTATTCCATCTGCCAGTTCAACAATACTAGGGATTTCTTTCAAAAATTTTGATAAATATCCTTTACCTACAGTTTCAGGAAGTATATAGGGTATTAAATCGTGAATGGTTACTACCTTTTTACAAGTTATATTTTCTGATATGCCAATACCGTTTTGGGGAATGTGGTATATATCTACAGCCTCTTTTTTTAAATTTTCTGGAAAATAATATTGTTCAAAGAATCTATGGTGTTTTTTAGAGCTCATCAATATTTTGGTATTTGCATATAAAAATTTTTCGTATTTGCTCCCGGACCAGTATATATTATAAAAATTTTCTGTATGATTTTTAAGCATATATTTTAGTATTTTAGCTGTATAAGTGCCTATACCGGTACCTTTATACCAATTGATTCCTCTTCCGTCAATGGCAATTTTCATTGATTTCATACCTCCACATTCTAGTAATTCTAAAATGGTTAAAATGTTATATTATATAGTATTAATACTAATATAAAAAGGTGAATACAAATTGTAGATGATTAATAAATGGATATTTTAATTTAGCACACACGAATATCTTTATTCATATACTACGTATATAGTAATTTTTGGAGGAAAAAGCTTTTGGATATATTAGAAGTAAAAAAATATGTTGAAGATGCTTATGATCTCCATATTGAATTTATAGAAAAAGTTAAAAGTATATATAAGGTCCATACAAAATACAATAAATATTGCTTAAAGGTAATAAATTACGACTTTGGACATTTCTTATTTATAATTTCTGCCATAAAGCATCTCCAAAATAAAAACTTTAAAAGCATACCTGAAATAATAAAAACTAAGCAGGGAAAAGATTATATAGAAATAGAAAGAAGTTATGCCTATTTATGTAGATGGGTTGATTCTAGACAGTGTGATTTTACAAATTTATTGGATGTTTTGATTGCAACTTCTAAGCTAGCAGAACTTCATAAAAAAAGCTGCAATTTTAAGGTGTTAAAAAATATGAATCCCAGGATAGGATGGTTTAAGTGGATAGATACTTTTAGAACTAGAGAAAATGAAATAATGGATTTTAAAAAAAGGATATTGAACAAAGACCATAAGGAAGAATTTGACATATTGTATTTGAATTCGATGGAAAAAGAAATAAGTATTGCAGAAAAATCCATAGAAGATTTAAAAAGAACCAAGTATTTAGATCAAATGAAACAAGAAGTTTCAAATAATGGATTTTGTCATCATGATTATGCCAATCATAATATTTTAATAGGTAATGAAGAAGAAATAAACATTATAGATTTTGATTACTGTATATTAGATACTCATCTCCATGACCTGGCTAGTTTGCTTATAAGAAGAATGAAAAACGGCAAATGGAATATGAATAATGCATCTTTTATAATTGATGCATATAACGCTATAAATGTTGTAAAAACAGATGATATACTTATTATGTCAGCTTTTATGGAGTTTCCCCAAGGTTATTGGCAGCTTGGAATACAGTATTATTGGGAAAAACAGCCTTGGGGAGAAGAGATATTTATAAAAAAGTTAAAGAGAATTTTAGGTGACACAAGAGAAAGACTAGAATTCATAGATGAGTTTAAGTGCAAAAAATATAATTAAGATTTAAAAAGGAGGAACATCTAATGTCACATAAAAAGTCACATAAGAAGTCTCGTAATAAAAATATAGATCAATTTGAAAATAAGGATCTAGACTATTATGAAAGTAAAGTGGATAGTTTAAAGAAGACTGTAAAACAGTTAGAAAAAATGAATAAAAGAAAAAAGGAAGTTATGAAACTAGAAAAAAAGAAGAGAAAAATGTTAAAGGAAATGAAAAAAATGCATAGATAGAACAATCTCGCAGGCAAAACAAAGAGGTGGTTTAAAAGTGTATTTTGAGGATGTTCAGTCATGCTTTGTTAAATACTTGGAATCAAGAAAAATATTTAAAGTAAAAGAATTTGATAATACAATAAAGCACAAGGATATATCTTTGGATAACATAAAAGAGCAGATGTTTATAATTAGTGAATTTCATAGAAGAACTTTAAAATACAGTGGCATTATGAATAAACGATTATATAACAATATAGGAAAAGAAGTAGAACAGTATAAGGTTTATACGAAAAAATTCAAAAAATATCTAGATAGAATAGGTAAGATACAGAACAAGACTATATTTCAGAAAAAATTAAATCAAATAGGGAAAAAGTATTTAATAAGAGCAAAAAGTTGTATGGATAACTTGCATAAAAATGATTATACGGATTTAATAATTAGGAGCATGAAAAGAGAAGAAATGTGTCTTATAAACACATATTTTAGCAATTTAAGAAAAAAAAGAAATATAGAAGTTATAGATATAGAAGGATGCTGTTATAATATGGTTGAAATGGATGCAGTATATTTTTTAAATAAAATAAAAAGAAAAGGCATCAATGTAGACTTTTACGAAATCATAATGGAATTTTGTAAGTACGAACATTTAAAACACAGTAGTGAGCAATTTATTTTGTCAATGATTTCTTATCCTTATGAATTTATGAAATGCTGCAGCAAATATATATATGGTACAAAAAATTGGACAGAAAAAGAATATATTCTTAAACTAAGTAAAGCTATGGATCAAGATGGAGAGAGTCTAATTAAATCTTAGATGATAGGGGGGGAGGCAGAATTGGTAGACAGGTATGGTGAAAAGAAATATTTGACCAAGTACGATTTGTGTACAAAGCTTTTTGATAGATTTGATTTAAAAGTATATGATGTTATACCGATTAGAAAGGTATATATGATTTCTACAAACAAAGGAGAGAAAATATTAAAAAAAGTAGAGTATACTTTAGATGAATTAAAATTTATATATAATGTTTTAAATTATGTGAGAACAAAATTCCCTAGAGTAATAAATTTTGTGAAGAATAAGATAGGAGAGATATATACTATTTGGAATGGAGATATGTATTGTATAATGGATACAGTCCATGGAACGGAATGTAACTTTAGTAATCCTATAGAACTGAATATTGCAGCAAAAGATTTGGGAGAATTTCACCTTGCTTCTGAAGGATTTAAAACAGATATGTATAATAAAAGTAATAATGGGAAATTAATTGATACCTTTAAAAGAAGGATTCAGGAGATGGAGTTTTTCAAAAATATAGCAAATGTTCATGAAAAAAAGACAGAGTTTGATGAAATATTTATAAAAAATTGGAATTACTATATAGAGGAAATAGAAAAAAGCATAATATTACTTCAACAATCTCACTATTATAAATTGTGCAGCGAAGAGGATAAAATAGTAGTATGTCATCACGATTTAGCTTATCATAATATACTAATAAATGAAAATCAAGCTTATTTTATAGACTTTGATTATGCTATCATAGATCTTAAAGTTCATGATCTTTGTAATTTTATAAACAAAGTTATTAAAAATTTTGCTTTTGATATAGATAAAACTAATTCCATAATAAACAGTTATTGTAGTAAAAATACTTTAAGCCGCAGGGAGCTTGAAGTACTATATGGTATGCTGAATTTTCCTAATGATTTTTATACTATAGCTAGAGATTATTATAGTAAGCGTAAGGAATGGGAAGAAGAAGTATTTTTAGATAGGTTAAAGAGAAAAACTAGATATAAAGAAGATAGAAAAGAATTTTTACAAGAATTTAGAGATAAAATTTTACATTAGATATAAAATATGTAAGAAGCCGCATATACCCTTAGAATTTATAAATTCTAAGGGTATATGCGGCTTCTTACAATTTAAAGCTTGTTAGTTATTTATTGAGAATTTTATTGTATGCATCCAAAGTATTTTTTGTGGTTTTTTCCCAATTTAATTCGGAAGCTCTTTTTATACCTGAGGATATTAATTTATTTCTAAGGTCATTATCTGAAAGTACGGTTAGCATAGATTCATATAAATTAGTTTGGTCTGTAGGGTCTACGAGAAGAGCTCCATTTTCAACTACTTCAGGAAGGGAAGTTGTGTTTGATACTATTACGGGTATTCCACAGGCCATAGCTTCTATTGGAGGAAGACCAAATCCTTCATAAAAAGAAGGATATACAAATAATTCAGCTCCATTGTATATATATGGAAGATGATCCATAGATATAAAGCCTGGGAATATAACTTTGTCGGATATACTTAATTCTTCAGCACGATTTTTATATATGCTGTAGGATATTCCTTTGTTGCCGGCTATAACCAAGTTTAAAGGACGTTTATATGAAGATACTAATTTACTAAAGCTTTCTATAAGCCCCAGTATATTTTTTCTTGGGCTAAATCCACCTACGTATAGTATATAATCCCCGGTTATAGAATAATACCTTTTAGCAATATATTTGCTTATTCTTTTATCCAGGGGCTTATATATCTCTTCACTGGCAAGCGGTGTAACATATATTTTGTCTTCTGGAAAATCAAAGGCTTTCATAATATCTTTTTTAGAAAAATTTGAAACCGTAATAATACCATCACATTGAGGTATTGCTTTAGGTATATAATCTGAAAAAACTTTAAGATATCTATCACTTACAGTTGAAGGCATTCTATAAGGAATTACATCGTGAAGTGTTATGACAAATTTACAATTTTTATGAATGGGAAGTCCCACCCCATTTTGAGGAACATGATACAATTGTATATTAGTATCTTTTATTGTATTCGGTACATTGACTTCTTGCCAAAAGTTGTGACTATTGTCTTGAGGGAGAGTATCTAATCTAAAGTTTTTTTTAAGATATATACTATCTCTGAAGCCCTCTGGCATGAAGAGTAAGTAACTATTTATACTATCAATATTATTTAAACACTTTATTAGCTGGTAAGTATAAGTACCTATACCAGTACCCCTATACCATTTTGCGGCACGTCCATCAATGCCTATTTTCATAAAATTATTCCTCTCTAAATTAGTATATTTCATTATATTAAAATGAAGCACAAAATGTTAATATTCTTCTAAATTAATTTAGGACTTCATATAAATATATAGGGGTGATTAACATGATGCGAGAATTTGAAATAGAAAGGCAATTTGATGTAAAAATTGAAAATATAAAACCAAGCAAAGGAGTATATCTTCTAAAAACAGATAAAGGAATGAAGTGCTTAAAAAGGGTAAACTATGGGACTCAAAAGCTTCTGTTTGTTTATGGAGCAAAAGAGCATCTTATAAAAAATGGATTTCCATATGTAGACGAATATTGCAATAATGTAGATGGAAATCCTTATGCACTTGTAAATGAAGATATATACACTCTTTCCGAATGGATTAGCGGCAGAGAATGTGATTTTAAAAATAAAGAAGATGTCATAAATGCCTCTAAGTGCCTGGCAAAGTTACATGAAGCTTCCAAGGGATATGAGCCGCCGGAAAACAGCAAATTGAAGACAGATATTGGTAGGTGGCACCATCTTATGGAAAAAAGAGTTAAAGCTCTTGATAAAATGAGAGATATGGGCAGAAAAAAAAGCAACAAGGGAGATTTTGACTTGAATTATACTAAGGTAGTTCAATTTTATAAAGATTTGGGAAGAAAGGCCATAGAGGTATTGAATGATTCTAAATATGATGAGCTGTGTAATACTACAGAAAATGAAAAAGGATTTTGCCATCACGATTTTACCTATCACAATATAGTAATTGACAACGACAATAAAGTAAATGTAATAGATTTCGACTATTGTAAAAGAGAAATTAGGGCTTATGATATTTCGTCTTTTATGATTAAGGTTTTAAAAAGATCTAATTGGGATATAGATAATGCAGAGCTTATAATTAATTCTTATAATGAAGTTAGCCGTATTAAAGAAGAAGAATACAGGGTAATATTTGCTTTTTTGCTATTTCCTCAACGATTTTGGAGGTTGGCTAATAGATATTACTATAACGAAGTTAACTGGCCCTTAAATACTTATAATAATAAACTTCAGGAATTAATTTCTGAGCAGGGTAAGTATATTGATTTCATTGAAAAATTTAAAAAAATATATAACCAGAAGTAGAGTTATTAAAGAAGGCTAGGACTTATACCTGGAATTTTAAATTAAATCCGGTATAGTCCTTATTTTTTGCACTTAAAAGGCATTGCATTCATAATATATACCATGACTTTTTATATGGGGATGTATGAAAATATGAAAATAGGAGATGTAGTGGTAAGGAAATCTTATGATAGAGATATAACTTTTAAAATAATAGATGTGAAGGAAGAAACAAGAGGAAAACTATATATTCTAAAGGGAATAAATTTGAGAATAATTGCAGATGCAGTTGCAGATGATTTAGAACCTGTATCTCAGGATTCTCTTACAGAAAGTGAAAAGATATTTAGTAGACAAGTTAATAGATCTATTAAAGATATTTTAACAAACAGGGGAGGGTTTAGACAAGAATACAATATAACAAAATTTTTATCCCATAAATCAAGTAATGAATTGACTTTTGGAAGACCAGGAAAGATACTTCATATAGATGGGGATCCGGAATATTTAGATGTATGCCTTAAAGTATATAAGCAGCTTTTACTAGATGTAGTTGGGAAAAATATACCGGAGAAAGATCAACCTGGTCAGGTAGTGGAGTTAGCAAAGGAAATTAAGCCTGATATAATTGTGATTACAGGACATGATTCTATAGCTAAAGGTACTAAAGATTATACAAATTTAGATAACTACAAAAATTCTAGATACTTTGTAAAAACAGTATCTGAACTTAGAAATTACAAGTCTAACTATGATGATTTAGTAATATTTGCAGGGGCATGCCAGTCCTGCTATGAGAAAATTTTAGATTCAGGAGCTAATTTTGCAAGCTCACCTAGTAGAGTACTTATTCATTGTTTGGATCCAGTATTTTTGTGCGAAAAAATAGCGTATACTAATATAGAAAAAGTTGTATCCATTCAAGAGGCATTAGAAAATACTATAACAAGAACTAATGGTATTGGAGGATTACAAACAAGAGGAAAGTACAGGGAAGGGTTTCCAAAATCACTATATGTATAAAAATCATAAAAAAGTAAATATTATTGTATATATGAGTGACTTAAAGAAATAACAATATAAAAGGCTATAAACAGAAGTATCCTGGTGCTGTTTACAAAAAATTAATATTGACAAAGCAATTTATTAACTGTATACTAAAAAGTTTAATTGACATAATAATGCATAAGGAGTATAATATAAAATGTTGAAAGAGGGTGTTTGGAATGGAAGGATCTAATGTATTAGCTTCTATAAGAAAAAATATTGAAAATCATGTGGGAGATAAGGTAACCCTAAAAGCAAATGGTGGTAGGAGAAAAGTTTTTGTCAATAAGGGAACAATAGAAAAAGCTTACCCTAGTATATTTGTGATTAGATTAGAAAGTGACACCCAAAGGAAAGTCACATACAGCTATTCAGATGTTTTAACTAAGACAGTTCAATTAGTTTTCCCAGTATAAAATAGCGTAAGTTGGTATTAAATAACCAATTTATTTTTGCAATATTAATCAAATCAAATTACAGGGACCACTACCTTTACTCTTTTCTAGGTGGTAATTAGTAGAATTAAGGATAGTATATAGAATAATAATTTTAAATAATTATCATTCTATATACTATTTTTAATTCTATAGGGTAAGAAGAAAGATGGCTAATTCCATCTTTCAACTATGGTATAAAAGGGTATTGAGAATTTATGAGAGGTTATATGGTTAACAACCAATTTAATATTACGTCAAAATTCTTCAAATGTCAATATTAATAGACAGCATAAAAATCTTTACAATAATAGCATATTTTTTACCTCAAATTTATATAAATAAATAGTAGGTTTTTATGGAGGAGGTAATAAATATGAGCATAGATTTTATTAAAGAAAATATAGAATGTGAACAGCTGTTAGCTGAAGATTTTTCAGATACTGTCATAAAAGCAGAATATGTAATACCTGATACAAATCCGGATGTGAAAGAAATTCTGATCCTTGATGCAAAGCCAAGTATAACTAATAAAGAAGTAATGCAGGATAAAGTATTTGTAGAGGGTAAAATAGAATATACTTTGCTTTATTTAGCACAAGAAAGTGAAAACATGGGAATTTACAGTGTTAGTTATACGGGAACATTTTCTAATTACGTGGAAATACCAGGTACAGAGCATATGATGTTGTGTGATTCGGAGTGCTATGTGGAACATATGAATTGTGCTATAGCAAATGAGAGAAAAATAGCTATTGAAGGAATTATAAAATTAAAGGCAGAAGTATATAAAAAGTATGAATTCGAGGTTATAAAAGATGTAACTGGATCTGAGGATATACAGATGCTAAAAAATCCCGCTACTGTAGATAAAATAGTAGGTACAGTTTCAGGAGACTTAGTTGCTAAAACTGAAATTCAGATATCTATGGACAAACCGCAGGTTGGAAGTGTATTGGAATACAACGTAAATATTCACAAAAAAGATGTAAAGGTATTAGAAGATAAAATATCTGTAGAAGCCTATGTACTTATTAGAATGTTTTATAGGGGAAAAGATACAAGAGATATTGTATGTATAGAAAAAGATGTATTTGTAAATAAGGAACTTCCAATGCAGGGAGTTAATCCTTCTATGGAAAGCTATACTGATTTTAATATTGGTGAAATAGAACACACTATGAGAGAAGATGATTTAGGTGAAAACAGAATAGTTGAGGTAGAAGTACTTGTACAATCCAATACTAAGGTTATGTATAAAGAAGATATGGATATAATAGAAGATGCATATTCTCCGTCTTCCCTTATGCAAATGGAAAAAGAAGATTACGAATTGAATGTTATGCACGGACAAAATACTACTCAAAGTATGATTAAATCCAATATAGAAATAAATGAAGGAATTAAACCTACAGAAGTAATTATGTGTTATGGAGATGTGTGTATAACTGATAAGAAAATAGTAGAAGATAAAGTTATTGTAGAAGGAGTTTTAAATACCAAGGTACTATATAAAAATTCAGAAAATCAAATAGGCAAGTCTAATGAGGAGATACCTTTTAATTGCAGTGTGGATATACCTGAAAGTAAAATAGATATGCAGTGTATAGCAAAGGTATCTTTAGAAAGTATAGAAGGAGAAATAGAAGTAGACACCATAGCGATAAAAGCAGTGATAGAGGTTTATGCTAGGGTAAACTATATTACTCATAAGGAATTTTTAGTAAATATAGATACTTTAGAAGGGGAGTTCCCGGATAAAAAATCCAGCCTAACTATATATGTAGTCCAGCAGGGGGACACCCTGTGGAAGATAGCTAAAAAATATTATACTACAGTGGAAAACTTAGTGAAACTAAATAGCATAGAAGATCCTGATGTTATAAAAGCTGGAGAAAAGCTTATTATACCAGGAAGAGCTGTTATATAATTTAATTAATAGTTAAGAATGAAGAGTTAATAGTTAATGTGGATTTTTTTCCGTTACACTACAAAAAAATTTTAATTATTGTGTAGTTCAAAAATAATGGGATCTAAATCAATTCACAGTTCACAATTCACAGTTTCAGTAGATTTTTCTCCGCTAATGCTATGAAAAATCTAAAAATTAAGTAGTTTTTAGATTTTCTGTGACAACAGAAAATCATCCTTAATTGTGAATTGTGCATCGTGCATTATAAATTTATATGCTTCAGTAGTAAAATGCTGAAGTTTTTTGTCTTGCGCATAATAATTAAAATTATGGAAAAGATAAAGAATATCCACAAGAGAAGGTGTATAAATTTGAAAGAAAAAGTAGAGGGAAACTTAATAATAATAGGAGGAGCAGAAGATAAAAATGGTGATAAAAAAATATTGAAAGAAGTTTCCGGAATGTTGGGAAAAAATAATGACATACTTGTAATTGCAACCATTGCTTCTGAAATTCCAGAGGAATTAGGCTGCGAGTATCAGAGAATATTTGAAGAATTAGGTATAAAGAATATAAGAATACTAAATATTAAAAATAGAAAGGATGCATCTAATATAAGTAATATAACCATAATAGAAGATGCTTCTATGATATTTTTTACTGGAGGGGACCAACTTAGAATAACCAGTTTAATAGGAGGAACACCTCTGTATTCTAAAATACAAGAGCTATATAAAAATGGATGTACTTTTGTGGGAACTTCTGCAGGTGCTTCTGTTATGAGTGATACTATGATAGTAACGGGTCCTGATGAGGAGTCTCCTAAAAAATGTACTCTAAAAATGGCTCCAGGACTTGGATTTATAAAAGGGGTTATCATAGACCAACATTTTGCACAGAGAGGCAGGATAGGGAGATTGCTCGTGGGAATAGCAGAAAATCCTCAGAGTTTAGGCATAGGAATTGATGAGGATACAGCTATTATAGTTAAAGAAAATGGAGAATTTACAGTAGTTGGTTCTGGGGCAGTATATATAATAGATGGTTCCAATATATCTTACAGCAACGTTTCAGAACAACACCCAGATGAAGTGCTATCCATGTTTGATGTAAAATTGCATGTTCTTAAATGTGGAGATAATTTTAATTTACTAAATAAATCAGCCTATAATATCTAGTAAATTTTGATTTTTGTCATTCCTAATGAAATAATAAAAACCAATAAAAGGTCAAATAGATATAAAGGGAGGAGTCCAAAAAGACCGTTAAATCAGTAAATAACATAAAAATAGGTGCTGATGATACCGCTATAGTTAAACGGGATTTTAAGCCCTTGGAGTATCGGACCAAACGAAAGTAGCAAATAAGCAAAATCGGATACTATGAATAGGGAAGCAAGGCAGAGCTTTTAATCAGATTTGAAAGTGCTATGCTTGCGTAACGGGCAATATATACGAAGATGAGAATAGATAATTTTAGAATTTTTCAGGGAAGAAATATATTTGCTCATAAAAAATGCATAAAAATGTCTGTAGATTTAGAAGGATACAGCGAAATTCCTACTAAAGAGATATCTGGATTTAATTATAAATTGTTAAAGATCATACCTAAACTAAATGAACATAGGTGTGGAATTGATGAAGAGCATGGTTTTAGAAAAAGACTAGAAGAGGGCACTTACTTAGCTCATGTATGCGAACACATTATACTTTCCATTGAAAATAGTTTAGGGATAGATGCTTGCTATGGAAAAGCTAGAGAAATAAGTGGTGATAAATATTATATAATATATGAGTATTTATATAAAAATACAGGAGTAGCAGCAGGAAAGATAGCTGTAAATTTAATAAATTGTCTTATAAAAGGAAAAGATTATAATTTTAGTGAAGCTATAGAAGATCTAAAGAAAATATTAAAACGAGAAGAAATAGGCTCAAGTACTTTAGCTATAATATCGGAGGCTAAAAAAAGAGGAATACCTGTATCTAGAATTGGAGACAACAGTATATTTCAACTGGGGTATGGGAAGTATAGTAAAATGATAGAAGCCACCATATCCTATAATACAAAAGCTGTAGCTGTAGATATATCCTGCGACAAAATATTGACTAAGGAGATACTTAAGAATCAATGTCTTCCTGTAGCAGAAGGTGGAATGGTAAGAAGTCCTTTAGAACTGTTTATAGAAGCTAAAGATATAGGGTATCCTATAGTTTTAAAACCTTGTTATGGTAATCAAGGAAAAGGTGTGTTTATAAATATAAAAAATGAAAAGGAAGCTATAAATGCTTACAATATACTATCAAAAAAGTATGATAACATAATGATAGAGAAAAATATAAAAGGAAAAGATTTTAGGGTGTGTGTAATAAATGGGAAGGTAATAGCTGTTTCGGAAAAAATACCTCCTTATGTTGTAGGAGATGGAGTAAGCACTGTAGTTGAATTAGTAAAAAATATAAATAAAGATACAATGAGAGGAGAGGGACATGAGAAACCTTTAACTACAATAAAAATAGATGAAGAATTAAAGTCTTGTATAAGTAAACATAGCTATAGTTTAGATAGTATATTACCTAAAGGTAAAAAATTAATAATAAGGGAAAATGGGAATTTGTCTACAGGAGGGAAAGCAGTAGATTGTACTGATATAATATGTCAAGACAACATAAATATTTGTGAAAGAGCAGCAAAGGCTATAGGACTTGATGTGTGCGGTATAGATATATGCTGTGAAGACATAGGTAAACCTATAGATAAAAGTGGAGGTGCTATATTGGAAGTTAATGCGGCACCAGGCATTAGAATGCACCATTATCCCAGCGAAGGTAAGAGCAGAAACGTAGCAAGTGCTATAGTGGATATGATGTTTAATAAATATAAATCCATACCTGTAGTTTCAGTTACAGGAACTAATGGGAAAACTACGACTACAAGACTTATAGCACATATTTTAGGAAAATCCGGATATAAAGTTGGAATGACTACTACAGGTGGAATATATGTAGATAATAAGTGTATATGCAAGGGTGATACTACAGGATATTATAGTGCTAAAACTATTTTGGCAAACAGGGATGTAGAGGCGGCAGTACTAGAAACAGCAAGAGGTGGTATAATAAAAAAAGGGCTTGCTTATGATCTGGCAGATGTAGCAGTTATAACTAACATAACGGAAGATCATCTAGGTATAGATGGAATACGTACCATGAAAGATTTAGCTTACGTGAAATCTCTTGTAGGAGAAGCTGTAAAAAAAGATGGGTATGTAGTTTTAAATGCAGATGATTTAGTAAGTATAAGTATAATTAATAGAATAAAAAGTAATATAATTATGTTTTCGAAAAATTGGGATAATCCAGTTTTAAGAAAGAACATAAATAGTGGAGGATATGGAGTATATATTAAAGATAATATTATGTATGTAGAAAGGACAGAAAAAATAGTACCTATTGCTAAAGTAGAAGATATACGAATATCATTAGATGGAAAATTAACTTATAATGTAGAAAATGCTATGGCTGCGTGTGCAGCTGCAGTAGGGCTTAATGTAGACTATCCTATTATAAGAAAAGGATTTAAAACCTTTTATGGAGATTTTTCTTTTAATCCAGGCAGGTTTAATATGTATGATTTAAATGGGGTAAAAGTAGTTTTAGATTATGGACACAATATAGAAGGTTATAAAGCTGTTATAAAAGGTGCCAAAAATCTAAAATATAATAGACTAGTTGGAATAATTGGGGTACCAGGTGACAGAACAGATGAGAGTGTTGAAAAAATAGGAAGCATTGTGGGAAAGAACTTCGATTATGTATATATTAAAGAAGATAAAGATAGAAGAGGTAGAGATGTCGGGAATATAGCGAGAATACTAAAAGCAGGCGTTACAAAGTCAGGTTTTGATATGAAAAAAGTGCAAATTATTTTAGATGAAAAAGCCGCATTAGAAAAAGCAATAGATACTGCAAAACAGGGAGATCTCATAATAATATTCTTTGAGCAATTAGATCCACTGGTAAAGCTATTAAATGAGAAGTTAACTAAGGAAAATCCAAGTTTAAATTCACTAGCTATGATATAGGAAAAAGCTATACTTTTAAATTTTGTAGAATTTTAAAAGTATAGCTTTAATTTTAAAATAGTATTATACTATTTTAAAATGCCTTAATATCATTAAGTTACTTTGGAGGATTAAAATGTTAGTAAAAGCTTATGCTAAAGTAAATCTCTCGTTAGATGTAGTAGGAAAAAGAAAAGATGGTTATCATCTTTTGAAAATGATAATGCAGAATATAGACCTATATGATGTTTTAAAAATAGATGAGGTCAAAACTGGAATACACATATGCTGTAATAATAGATATATTCCCTGCGACAGGAGAAATTTGGTTTATAAAGCAGCAAAATTGTTTATTGATAAATATAATATAGAGAATGGAGTTAGTATAAATATAGATAAAAAAATACCTGTATCAGCTGGACTTGCCGGTGGAAGTGCGGATGCTGCAGCTGTACTAAAAGCTATGAGAAATATTTATACTCCTGAGGTAAGTGATGGCCAGTTGAGTGAATTAGCTTTAAATATAGGTTCAGATGTTCCTTACTGTATAATAGGAGGTACTGCCTTATGTGAGGGCATAGGAGAGAAAGTTACACCGCTTACACCGTTTAGAGGCCATATACTCATATTGATTAAACCGCCTTTTGGAGTGAGTACGGCAGAAGTATATAAGAGTCTAGACATAAGTAAAATAAAAAGACATCCTGATACGCAAATTTTAATAGATGCAGTTAATAAATCAGAATTGGTGATGCTGAGTAAAAATATGAAAAATGTGCTGGAAAATGTAACCCTAAAAAAATATCCTGTACTTAGAAAAATAAAAGCTGATTTGGTAAATTTAGGGGCGCTAGGTTCAGTTATGAGTGGGAGTGGTCCAAGCATTTTTGCATTTTTTGATGACATGGTAAAAGCACAGAAGTGTTATGATAATATGAGAACTAGGTATAAAGAAGTGTTTATTACAAGGACTATTTAAAAGTTAAAAGTTGAAAATTGAGAGTTGAGAGTTGAGAGTGAAGGTTGATTTTTAGCTATAGCAAAAAATCTTTAAATTTATATGTACCAGCAATGTTTCGCTTTAGCGAAACATTGCTCCAAATTTAATCAAAGATTTTTTTAGTGTAACGGAAAAAATCCACATTAACTCTCAATTTTCCACTCTCAACTCTCCACTAAAAGTTTGCTTCATAATTTTTTATTTTTAATCATTAATTCTTAACTTAAAAAATTCCTGTTTGGTTAGAAAATTTATAGCCAAATGGGAATTTTTTATATAAATTTTAAAGAAATTCATAAAAACAATTTTATGAATAAATAAATTTTATTAGGCAAAAAATAATTTAAAAGTACTTTATACAAAGTTGTCAAAAGGGAAGGGGGAAAAATGTGAGAATAGTTCACCTGTTTGATAAATACTTTTTTATGCTTATGGTAATTGAGGGAATATTTTTAACATTGATCGATTCAAAAAAATTTAAAAGAAATAGGCTCATAAAAACTGCTTTGAAATCTAAGATAATTGGCGTAATTTTAATAGTCCTTTCAGTTATATTATATGCTTTTTCTATCTATTCTTTTTAAGGAAGTGATAAAAGTGAAAGAAGAAGTAAAAAGTACTGCGTCTTCTAGTGTAGATGAAAATATAAAATATTTAAAAGATCTGTTTAAAGATGATTCGGATATAGTTTTTAGAGAATTTTATATAGGAGCTGTAAAGTGTGCAATAGTATATATAGATGGAATGGCAGATAAAATGCTTCTAAATGATTTGCTTAGAGGATTAATGACAAGATCAAGATATGTAAGATATGTAGATAATATAAAAGATAGAATGATGAGTGTATCTGATATGAAAGACCTGGATGACTTAAAAAAAGGAATTGATTTGGTTTTATCTGGAGAAACCATAATGTTTGTTGAAGGACTAAAAAGTTTTTATATAATTTCAACTAGATTATGGCCTGCAAGATCGGTAACGGAACCTTCTGGAGAAACTGCCATAAGAGGTTCGAGAGATGGATTTACAGAAACTTTAAGATTTAATACGGCTCTTGTAAGGAGGAGAATACGAGACACTAGGTTTAAGATTGTGTTAAAACCATTTGGAGTAAGATCTAAGACTGATTTGGCAATAATGTACATAAACGATATAGTAAATACTAAGGCTTTAAAGGAACTTGAAAAAAGACTTAGCAATATTAAGATAGATGCTATTTTGGATAGTGGATATATAGAACAATTTATTGAAGATAATAAGTGGTCTTTTTTCCCACAAATTCAGAGTACTGAAAGGCCAGATGTAGTAGCATCTGCACTTTACGAAGGTAGAATTGCTATTATAGTAGATAACTCCCCTTTTGCAATTATAGTTCCGACTACAATGCCTAATTTATTTCAATCACCAGATGATTATTATCAAAGATGGATATATGGGTCTACTATTAGAATAATAAGGTTTATATCTATTATTCTTTCACTTATATTGCCAGCCCTTTATGTTGCTGTTACTTCTTTCCATACGGGAATAATACCTACTAAACTGGCATATTTTATTGCAGCATCAAGAGAAGGAGTACCTTTTCCAGCTTTTGTAGAAGCTATAATCATGGAGATAAGTTTGGCACTGCTTTTAGAATCCATAGCTAGGTTGCCCAAAGCTATAGGGGCAACCACTGGTATAGTGGGAGGCCTTATTATAGGTCAGGCAGCAGTTCAGGCTGGAATAGTAAGTCCAATAATGATAATAATAGTATCAATTACAGCTATAACAAGTTTTACTACACCTAATTATGAAATGACAGCTGCATTTAGGTTGATTAGGTTTTTACTTATAATTGCATCCGCAATTGCTGGACTTTATGGGATTATGATTGGACTTATATTGACATTAATACATTTAGTTAAACTTAAGAGTTTTGGAGTACCTTACCTGTCTCCAATGGTAAATGAAAACATTAATGATTTTAAGGATATGTATCTAAGATTGCCTTTTAGCTTCTTTAAAAGAAGACCAAGGTATATGGAAACTCAAGACAAAATAAGACAGAGGTAAATATAAACTTGGAGATTGAATTTACGCATACTGTAAATTGTGAATTGGTAAGGAGATGGTTATTACATGACACAAAAAAATTTTATAACTGAATTTGGAATGTTCAGTACTATAGTAATAACTATGATAGGTGTAGGAGCATTTTCATATCCTGGAGAAGTTGTAAATTATTTAGGTTCAAATGGATGGATTGGAACTATAGTGGAAGGGATTTTAGTTTATTTCCTAATTTACATTGCCTATAAAGTTATAAAATTAAATGGATACAACAAGTTATATATAATACTACAAAATAACTTTGGAAAGATATTTGGAAGCATTTTGGCACTTATATTTGTTGCATATAATATATTTTTTATATCCATGGGTATGAGGATATTTATAGAAGTTATAAAAATGTATTTACTTGAAAAAACTCCTTCTGAATTTCTAATAATTGTAATGATATTTACAGGAATATATCTTATAAGAAATGAACTAGGAGATTTAATAAAGTTTAATGAAGTTTCTTTTTGGATAATGTTTGTATCAATGGGATTAATATTTTTGTGTACTTTAAACAAAGCACACTTTAGTAATAGCATGCCTAACCTTATTAACAATGATGTTTATGACTACTTAAAAGCATTTAAAAATACTATATTCAGCTTTATTGGTATAGAGATAATATATTTAATTGGTCCCTTTGCAAAAGATAAAGTAAGTGTAAGAAAAATAGCTTTAAAAAGCATTTTATTTGTAACGCTATTTTATGTTGTTACAGTTGTACTGTCTCTGGCTATTTTTTCTGAAGAACAAACTAAAACTTTATTATGGCCTACTATAACGATGATAAAATCTGTAGATATAAGAGGAGCTTTTATAGAAAGATGGGAAGGTATAGCAATGGCGGTATGGACTATGTTTTACTTTTGTAATTTTTCCAATATATATTATTTGTCATCAGATATAGTAAAAGATGTGTTTAGATTGGGCGATATAAAAATTTCTTCAGCTGTAATAGCCCCCTTTATATATTTAACAGCTATGTATCCTGAAAATATAGCAGAGTTATACCATATAATTAATACTGTAATGCCAATAGCAGCTGCATACAGCCTAGTACTGCTTCCTTTAATTATATTTTTGTTTAGCAAATCTAAAAGAAAGTTAAATGCAAGTAAAATTATGTGCTTATTTCTAATTTGTGCTATGTTAACTGGATGCTGGGATAAAGTTGAGATAGAAAGAACGCAGCTAGTATCTGTAATAGGAGTGGATGCAGGAGAAGATATAGGCAAGGCTAAAGAATTTAAAAATGTAAAACCAACAGATCCATTAACCTCCATAAATCTAAAAAAACTTCATGTGACTTTTGGAATACCAGATTTGAGCAAATTAGAACCTGGTAAAGGAGGCATATCTGGAGACAAATATGTGGATGCAGATGGCTATTCAATGGAGGATGCCATAAATACAGCAATGTTTAAAAGCAGCAGAACTGTAAAGTTTAGTCAGACAAAATTACTTGTGTTAGGTAAAAGTTTAATGGAATATCCTAATGTAGTAAAAGAAGTTATCGATTATTTGCAAAGAGAACCTTCTTTAAATAGAAATATGTATATAGTTGCAGCTAATGGCAGTTCAGATAAATATATAAAAATTAAAACGTCTATGGAAAAAAGCGTAGAAAGTTATATATTGGGATTAGTTCAAGGAGATACTAATGACAATCAAGTTAAGGCGGTAACTTTAAATGATTTTCTAGTTAATATGAGTGAAAATGGAAACAGTATAATACCAAGAATTGAAATGGATAAAGACAAAAAGAATATAAAAATAGCAGGTACTGCAGCTATAAAAAATTTTAAGTACGATGGTGATTTAAGTCAAGTCCAAACTTCTAATATAGAGTTGTTACAAGGTAAATTGAAAAGTGGTAAGAGGATGATATATGTAGCAGGTCATCCTGTAGATATAAGGATAAATGACAGTAACAGAAGAATAAAGGTGTCTCGAGAAAAGGAAAATCTAGTATTTAATGTAAGACTAAATATTGAAGGTGAGATAAAAAACTACTATACTAGCGATAAAGTTTTATCAGTAGATAAATTGGGTTATATTGAACAAAGTTTTAATAAGGCTATAGAACAGGAATGTAAAGATGTTATAAAAACTACTCAAAGGGATCTTAAAATTGATCCTATAGGATTTAGAGATTATGTGAAAAGATATCATCCAGTTATGTGGAGACAAGTAAAAGATAAATGGGAAGATTCCTATAAAGATGCAGTTGTGAATGTAAATGTAGATACTAAGATAAGAAGAATTGGTGTAGTAAAATAATAAAATTAAGTGAATATAATTGGAACATATGTAAAGAATTACTAATGAAATAATAAATAGTTATTAAAAACGGGGATGAGATTGTGAAGAAATTTTTATTAGTATTTATTATATGTGTTTTAAGTATATTTACTGTAGGTTCCTATTTATTTAAAGCAAAAAGTAATAATATACAGAATGATATGGCATCTAGGATTATAAGATTTCATGTTGTAGCAAATAGTGATTCAAAAAGTGATCAGGCACTTAAATTAAAAGTAAGAGATGAAATATTAAAATATATACAACCTAAATTAAAGAATTGTAAAAATATAGAGGAATCAAGAAAAGCTTTAATGGAAAACGATGATAATGTATTGAAAGTAGCTCGTACAGTGATAAATGAACAGGGTTATAACTATGAAGTTAAAAGTACCTTATCTAAAACAAATTTTCCTATAAAGACTTATGGAAATATAACTCTTCCCCAGGGAAGGTATGAGGCTTATAGGGTGATTATAGGTAAAGGACGAGGTCAAAACTGGTGGTGTGTTATGTTCCCTCCATTGTGCTTTGTAGATATTACAAAAGGACAAGTATCTTATAAGAAAACAGAGCAAGAAATGAAAAAGGTTTTGACACCAGAGGAGTATAAAATGGTAAATAACAACAAATTTGATATAAGTGACAAAAATAATATAAAAGTTAGATTTAAAATAATAGAAGTGTTAAATAAGCTGGGAATATAAATCTAGTGTACAAGTGGGCTGAGTATGGTAAGTTCTCAAAGTTTGAGAACTTTATACCTTTAATTAGCCCTAACTTGTAATATATGAATCTATAATTCAAATAATTTTAAAGCTGTTTTTAAAAAGTATTTTTCTGCAGATTTAAAAAAAGTTTTAGGATTGTTCTTTTCATAAATTTTTTCTTCTTTTGGAAAAGAACTTTTATCTGATTTATTTTGTACAAGCCAATTTATTAAATCAAATATATCATCCCCAGCATAAGGCTTAGAAAATTTACTGCAATTTTCTATCATGTTTTTTAGTTCATTTTTAGAGTGAAGAAGTTTCTCTATGTTTTCACTGCACTTTTCTATGTCAGTTAAATTTACAGCCAAGTTATGCCTTAATAGAAATTGGGCATTTTTTTCTTCTTGACCAGGTATTGGAGAAAATAGACCAAGGGGTATTTTGCATATCAGAGCCTCGGTAATAGTAAGTCCTCCTGGTTTTGTTAAAAGAAGATCACAAGCTTGCATATACTTATTTACATGGTTAGTAAAACCTATGATGCGGGTTTCTTTTGAAGAAGAATCTTTAATCTTCGAAAGCTCTGCATAAAGTTTTTTATTTTTCCCCGTTATGATGATTATCTGGATATCTTCATTTATATTGGTTAGTTGTTTATATATATCTACTATTTTTCCAAGTCCCAGACTTCCACCCATAACTAATATGGTAAATTTCGATTCACATAGATCTAATGATTCTAACGTTTCTCCTCTATCATAATTCATATTAAATTCAGGTTTAACAGGTATTCCTAAGTTATAAATTGTGTCTTTAGATATTCCCTTAAAAATCATTTTGTTTATCATATCTTCATTAGAAACCACATAAGCGTCTATATAAGGATGGAGCCAGGAACTATGAGAGTAATAATCAGTAATTATGGACATACAAGGTATGTTCATATTGTATTTTGACTTTAATACCGATAACATTTCTGTAGAAAATGAATGGGTAGCTATTAATATATCAGGTTGAAAGTCACGAATAAGTGGAAGCAATTTACAGGTCATAGCTTCAATAAGTTTAGAACTTATAGTGTTTGTAATTGTGTAATCATCTTCTGAGTAAGTATATAATTTCCCATATAAAAAAGGAGATACTTTCAAGGACTTCAAATAACTTCCAATTACTACTTTATCTATTATTGGATTTATATATTTAATGGTATCAATAATTTTTACTTCTGATTTTGGAGCTTTTAAGGCTATGTAACTTTTTATAGCTTCCGCAGCATTACCATGTCCGCCTCCTGCAGAAATTGAAAGAATTAGAACTTTCATTTAATCACCTTCTGGTTAAGTATGTAATTTAATTATATAAAATGTACGAAGAATAATAAACTCATTTAACGAACATTTAAGAAAAAATTAATAATAAGCAATAAACATAGTATTAGCTTTTAAATTTTATATTAAACAAATAATACATAACAATTAGGTAAATGTAAACAATATAAAAAGAGTAAAAATACAATAATGCAGGAATTATTATTATACAAATGGTGATATTACTCATAAAAAAGAGGTGAAAATTTATGAAGGTTTTTAAAAAAAGAATAATATATACTGCAATAGTAACTTTAATTGTAGTGTTTTCAAGTACGTTTGCCGTATTAATGACTCTTGAAAGAAATGATTATAGAAATTACTTACAGGGCGAATATGGTAAAAGTATGTATGAATTAATAGATGCAGTGCAAAATATAAGAAGTAATTTGACTAAAGCTGCTATAGTTGGATCAAGGGAACAACAGATAATAGTTTTTGAAGAGATATTTAGATATTCTACTATAGCTAACGATAAACTGCATTCCCTTCCAGTGGCTCAACTTACTATATCAGATACCAGTAAATTTTTAACCCAGGTAGGAGATTTTTGTTATAGCTTAGGCAAATCATCTACAGAAGGAAAGCAACTCAGTGAAAAAGATTATAACAATATAGAAAAATTAAAAAATCAATCTAATATACTAGAAAATCAACTAGAATTAGTATCTAATAATATAAATCAAGGAAAAGTAAAATGGGGAGAAATAAGAAAAAAGATTACAGGAGTGTTTGCTCAAAGTAACGATACATCAATATCTGAACAATTTAAGGGAATACAAAAGCAAGTTCTTCAATATCCTACATTAATTTACGATGGACCGTTTTCGGATAATACACTCCAAATAAATCCGAAAATAAAGTTACAAAAAGAAGTTTCTCAAAGTGAAGCAGAAAAAACCGCTAGGCAGATTATAGGAAAAAATAAGATAGAAAATATGGATGTATCTTCTGTTACTGAAAAATCTAATATAGGTATATATAGGTTTACTGCAGCATTAAAGGGAAGGACAAAAAAAGACAGTAGAGTAGTATGCGAAATAAGTAAAAATGGAGGAAAGGTATATTACTTAATAAATGATAGAAGTATAAATAACAGTTCTATGGATGTCAAAAAAGCTTCAGAGATAGGATTGAAATATTTAAATAATTTAGGTTATAAAAATATGATCATTACGTATTCACTAAGATATAACAATATGGCAGTTATAAATTATGTGTACAGTCAAAATGGTATACTTGTTTATCCAGATCAGATTAAACTAAAGGTAGCTTTAGACAATGGAGAAATTGTAGGTGTAGAATCAGAAAAGTATTTAATATCCCATGAAGAGAAGAGAAAAATAGAAACTCCTAAGTTAACCTACGGAGAAGCTCAGAAGATGGTTAGTAAGAAACTTAATGTAACAAGTAAGAGACTTGTTATAATTCCTACGGAAAGTAATAAGGAAGTATTGTGTTATGAATTTTCTGGGAATTATAAAGGGGACTATTTTAAAGTTTATATAAATACAAACACGGGATATGAAGAGAGAATAATTCAAATAATTGATACTCCTAATGGTAAACTTGCTATGTAATTTAAAGTTATGGAAACCTTGCTTATTAGGTGGGGTTTCTAAAGTATGAAAAAGTATCATTAGGATAGAATAGATTTTAATATTAAAATTAGTCTGATATAATGTATATATGAATTATTTTAATACTAAAAGGGAGGTGAAATATGTTAAAACTTTACTGAAATCCATAAGTTTTGATAAAGTTTTAATAACGAAATTATGAAAAAGAAGGCTATTATATCTGTATCTAGTAAGCAAACTGATGAGGAAGAATCTATAGAAGTTGTTACTCCAGGAAATTTTTATAAAAAAAATGGTTCCTATTATGCTGTTTATAAAGAAACGGAATTATCTGGAATGGAGGGAACCACTACTACTTTGAAGATAAAACAGGATAAGTTTTCCCTTATAAGAATAGGGAGTACTAGTACTAGAATGGACTTTGATGAGAATAAAAAAAATGTGTCCATGTATAAGACACCTTATGGAACTATAGATTTGGGAATAGAAACAAATAGTTTGAATGTAAACGTAGATGAACAAGGTGGAAATGTACTGATAAATTATAAGATTAGTACGGTAGGACAAGCACTAAAAAATACTGAGCTAAAAATAAATATAAAAATTAATGAATAAGTTTTTTGAGTGGTTTTGATTAAAGTATTCACATATGGAAATTAATTAATATATATAGTAATGAAAAAAAGAAGGTTGATACCAATGAAATATTTTAGAAATAAAGAACAAGTATATACTAAAATAATTGAAATACTATGTGAATACAAGGGATTTAGCAAGGAAGACATGTTTAAAATATTAAAAAACGAATCCTGTAGATACTTATTTTTTTTACTCATTAAAAAATATGAATGCTGTGATGTGGAATTATTAAAAAAAGATTTTCCCTCTGTAAACAGTAAAAATGTAAAAAAGAATATAAAAAGAGCAGAAGAAAAACTATTACTTGATAAAAAAATAAGAGAAATGTATTTTGAAGCAGAAGATATAATAGATAGAGTAGAATAAATATTTATAGAAAATAATAAAAAAATATAGAATATAAATAGAAAGTGTGATATTATATTAAATATGTTTTAAACAAAAAATACACCATTTTACTATTTATGAAGGTAATTGTTATTATAAAACTAATTTATTATTTTGTCAATAATAAATTAATAGTTTATATTAATCTTTTTAATGTTATTTATACTGCAATTCGTAATTTACAATTTGCTAAAGAACAAATAGCAAAGAATAAATAACAGATAATGATAATTTTCCTCCTAGCGTTAGAAAATATTAAAATTATAGATTCCCTGAGGTACGAAGGAAATCATCATTATTTGAACTTTGATATTTGGACTTTAAACTTTTTAAAAACTTTGCAACATTGAATTTTTAAATTACTAATTGCGGTTATTTATATTTTTAAATAGTTAAATCAAAGGTTGTAATACTAAAACTTTATAGGATAAAAAACAGGGGGTGACATTGCTTTTAAAAGCAGAAATTTTATGAATACAAAATATATATTTGTAACAGGAGGAGTAGTATCTTCACTAGGAAAAGGAATAACCGCAGCGTCGTTAGGAAGACTTCTAAAGAATAGAGGATTAAAGGTTTCAATTCAAAAATTTGATCCATATATAAATGTAGATCCAGGTACCATGAGCCCATATCAGCATGGTGAGGTTTTTGTTACAGATGATGGAGCAGAGACGGATTTGGATTTAGGACATTATGAAAGATTCATAGATGAAAATTTAAGTAAAAATAATAATGTTACTACAGGAAAAATATATTGGTCAGTAATATCAAAGGAGAGAAAAGGAGAATATCTAGGAAGTACAGTTCAAGTAATCCCACACATAACAAATGAAATAAAATCAAGAGTGTATAGGGTTGCCAAAGAACAAGATATTGATGTAGTTATAACTGAAATAGGTGGTACTGTAGGAGATATAGAATCTCAGCCTTTTCTAGAAGCCATAAGACAGATAAAATATGAAGTAGGAATAGAAAATGTATGTTTTATACATGTTACTTTAGTACCTTATTTGGAGAAATCAGGAGAATTGAAAACAAAACCTACTCAACATTCAGTTAAGGAACTGAGGGGTATAGGAATACAACCAGATATAATAGTATGTCGTTCAGAGAAATTTATATCTAATGATTTAAAAGAAAAAATAGCTTTATTTTGCAATGTAGAGAGAGATTCTGTTATTCAAAACTTAGATGCTGAAAATTTATATGAAGTTCCATTGATGCTTCATAAAGAAGGGTTAGATGAATTAGTACGTAAAAAACTGAAATTAGAATGCAGTGAAATAGATAATTCTGAATGGATTAGAATGGTAAATAATATTAAAAAATTATCTAAGAATGTAAATATAGCTTTAGTTGGGAAATATGTAGAACTTCATGATGCATATATATCTGTAGTTGAGGCATTAAATCACGGGGGATATGCTAATAATGCTAATGTAAATATAAAGTGGATAAACTCTGAAGATGTCACTGGCAAAAATGTAGGAGAATACTTGAATGATATAGATGGAATATTGATTCCTGGAGGCTTTGGTGATAGAGGAATAGAAGGTAAAGTATTAGCTGCAGGTTGGGCTAGAAAAAATAAAATTCCTTTTTTCGGAATATGTCTTGGTATGCAGTGTGCTGTAATAGAGTTTGCTAGAAATGTACTTGGATATGAAGGAGCTCATAGCTCAGAAATAGATCCAGACACTAAATATCCTGTTATAGATTTAATGCCAGATCAAAAGGATATAGATGAAAAAGGTGGTACTATGAGACTCGGAATATATCCATGTAAGCTTTTAAAGGATAGTAATTCTTTTAAAGCTTATCAAGAAGAAGTTATATATGAGAGACATAGACATAGATATGAATTTAATAATTATTATAGAAAAAAGTTATCACAGGCAGGCCTTGTTCTTTCAGGAACTAGTCCTGATTCAAAGTTAGTAGAAATTGTAGAAATAAAAGACCACCCATGGTTTGTAGGTGTACAATTTCACCCAGAACTTAAATCAAGACCTAATAGACCACATCCGTTATTTAGAGACTTCATAAAAGCTTCTTTGAATAATAAGTAACTCAGATTTTATACTTACCAGATTTTGACTTAATATAAAAATACGAAGTAATCAATTCACAATGCACGATGCACAATTTACAATTAAAGATGATTTTCTGTTGTTACAGAAAATCTAAAAAATTTAATGTTTATACTACTTAGTTTTTAGATTTTTCATAGCATTAGCGGAGAAAAATTTACCGAAATTGTGAATTGTGAATGAATTTAGGTCCTATTATTCTTAAACTTCAAGTTGAGTAAGTAGTAAAAATAATAATATTTTTAAATTAAGAAATTGGTATGTGTTAGTGCAAACTACATATACCAATTTCTTTGTCGAAAAAATAATATGAATAAAAGTAATATAAAGAATTTTTATGCAGGATTTTAGAAATATTTATAGAAATATTAATGTACATAGTATTAATGTATTTTACAAAAATACTGTATTTTATTCTAAAGTATCAATTTTATAGGGGGAAAGGTTTATGATATTTGAAACGAATATAAGTATTGCTGTTATAAACGCAGAAGGCAAATACTATATTAAGGATTTCTCTATATTTGACACTAACAAAATCAATGAAAGTTTCACCTCTTTAAGGGTAAATTCTATAAGTAATGGGGTATTATCATTAAAAATAAAATGTGAACTTTGTGGAAGCATTCACTATTATAAGTATGATATAAATAAAGTAGTTAAAAAAAATATTATAATTGGAGGATGTGAATTGTTAGGGCTTCCTGTATTTTTTATGGGAAATCGTAAGAGTGTAGAGGAAAAAATATTAAGTTACAATCAAGCTAATAAAAAAATATATGCTATGATATAAGTAGAGAACCCAAATCTTTGATTTGGTGTGAATCACTTACTCATTCGACTGAAAGGAGAAGGAGTTACAGAAATTAGAACCCAAATCTTTGATTTGGTGTGAATCACTTATTCATTCGACCGAAAGGGAGAAGGAGTTATAGAAATTAGAATTAAAGTATTTTACCTAAGATGAAACGTTTACTCTTCCGCTTGAAAGCGCGAAGTGGTAAAAATAGAGTCTAATTTTTTTGTAATTATCAAAAATACTATAGATTCAAATATAGAAAAAGGGTATAATGTTATATGTATATAAGCATTTCTATATGAAATTTTCTTAATTAGTAATGATATTTTCAATTATATTTTAAATGTTTCCCTAAATTTAACTATAATATAAAATTAGACAATTGTGAGGTGTTACCTTTTGGACAATAAAGATATAGATAATATGACAGTTTTGCAATTAAAACAAATTGCAAAAACTTTAGAAATAAAAAATATATCAAAATATAAAAAAAGCCAATTGATTGAGGAAATAAAAAAAGTATCTCCTGTGCATATTAAAAAAGACGGTGTTATGCTTAGAGAAAAAATAAGCCCTAAAGATGAAATTGCAAACAAGCATAAAGAGGCAGAGCATACTGTAAAGCATAGTGAGAACAAAGCACACGAAGATAGAAATGAAGAACAAAAAACAAATGTCAACGAAAAAAGAGAAAAACTTAAAGAGATGATAAGTGAATCAGATAGTGCACGGGGAGTACTTGAAATAATAGAAAATAATAATTATGGATTTCTAAGAGGGAAGAATTATTTAACAGGACCTGATGATATATATGTGTCTCCATCTCAGATAAGAAGATTCAACTTAAAAACAGGAGATGAAGTTTGTGGTAAAGTTAGAATTCCTAAAGAAGGGGAAAAGTTTAAGGCATTATTGTATGTTGAAAAAGTAAATGGAGAGAATCCAGAAAGAGCAGTGGGAAGAAAACCTTTTGAAACACTCACTCCTGTATATTCTAATGAAAGGATAAAGTTAGAAACCAATAGTGCGGACTTATCTACAAGACTTATGGATATAATCTCACCTATAGGAAAAGGACAAAGAGGAATTATAGTTGCCCCTCCTAAAGCAGGTAAAACTACTCTTCTAAAAAAGATAGCCCAAAGTATTTCAAAAAATCATCCAGAAATAAAATTAATAGTGGTGCTTATAGATGAAAGACCGGAAGAAGTTACGGATATGCAAAGGTCAATAAATGGAGAAGTTATTTATTCAACTTTTGATGAGGAACCAGAACATCATACTAAAGTTGCATATATGGTACTTGAACGTACTAAAAGAATGGTAGAACAAGGACAGGATGTAGTAATATTACTAGATAGTATTACTAGGCTTTCTAGAGCATATAATTTAACTATAACTCCTACAGGCAGGACTCTTTCAGGAGGACTAGATCCTGGAGCACTAGTGATGCCTAAAAAGTTCTTTGGTGCAGCTAGAAATATAGAAGAAGGTGGAAGTCTTACTATACTGGCTACTGCACTTATTGAAACCGGAAGTAGAATGGATGACATGATATTTGAGGAATTTAAAGGTACTGGAAATATGGAAATACATTTGGATAGAAAACTTCAGGAAAGAAGAATATTCCCTGCTATAGATGTATATAAGTCCGGAACAAGAAGAGATGATTTATTATTTAAAAACCAGTTAGAGAAAGAAACAGCTTTTAATATAAGAAAAGTTATATATGATGAAAACAATACCCAAAATATTACAGAAAACTTGATAAATTTACTTTCAAAAACTAAGAATAATTATGAATTTATGAATGTTATAAGCAAAATGAACATAAATAAACTAGTAGAAAAGTAAAAATCAAAAACCTGTCTTTTAAATTAAAAGACAGGTTTTATAATAACAATTTAGGAAAATATGTTTATTCTTCAATTTTTAAATTAAATTTCTTTAAGAATTTATCAACTCTTCCACCAACATCAATAGCTTTTTGTTTACCAGAGAAGAATGGATGGCACTTAGAGCATATTTCCACTTTTAATTCTTTTTGCGTTGAACCAGTTGTAAAAGTGTTTCCACATGCACACTTAACTACCGCATCATGATAGTATTCTGGATGTATGCCTTTTTGCATATTAGTCACCTCTTTCAAATTTAAATAATAAAACTCTAATTTTAACTTCTGTATTATAACATAGGCACATGGGTAAGTCAATAAAGCCTAATTTATTAAATATAGAATAATGTGATTTAATGTATAGCTTATGTTAAAATGTATTTATCCGATGACTACCTACTCTAATACTCCAACTTTTCCAAGTGGGAGTAAAGAGTAGCTACATCCCTGGATAACGATTTCTAAGCATCAGGTGGAGTTAAAACTCCATCTGATGCCAAGAATTCTGTTTATTCCATTTAATGCGAGGTGATACAATGTCAAGAAAAACATCAGTTGGAGGCCAGGCTGTAATAGAAGGTGTTATGATGAGGGGAAGTCATGGCATGGCTACTGCTATTAGAAAACCAGATGGTGAGATTGTCGTAAATAGAGAGGACAGTATATCCTATACTAAAAGAAATGACTTTTTAGGACTGCCTGTGATAAGGGGATTTGTATCTTTGATAGAAGCTATGATAATGGGCATAAGGACACTTAATTATTCTGCTTCCTTTTTTGAGGATGAAGAGGAACCTACTAAGTTTGACGAGTGTTTTAGAAGTATATTTAAGGAAAAAAGTGATAATGTACTTATGGGAGTTACTATTTTTATATCTCTTGGAATAGCTGTACTCTTGTTTTTCATATTTCCTACTTTTGCGGCAAATATATTTAAAAAGTTTGGAGTGAATGGAAGTGTACATCTCAATATGATTGAGGGCATAATCAGGGTAATTATATTTTTAGGTTATGTATTCTTAATAGGTAATATGTCCGATATAAACAGAGTATTTCAGTACCATGGTGCAGAACACAAGACTATTTTCTGTTATGAAAATGAAGAAGAGTTTACTCCTGAAAAGGCTAAAAAATTTAAAAGATTTCATCCAAGATGTGGTACAAATTTTCTGTTTTTGGTTATGATAGTCAGTATAATACTTTTTTCTTTAACTGGATGGGGTAATATTTGGCAAAGAATTTTATACAGAGTGATTCTACTGCCTTTGGTTTCTGGAATTACCTATGAAATTATAAGATGGATGGGTAGAAGCAGTAGTTATTTTTCAAATGTGATTGCCTATCCGGGACTCATGCTGCAAAAACTTACTACAAGAGAACCAGATTATAGTCAGCTGGAAGTGGCAATTATAGCTCTAAAGTATGCAGAAGGAATTGAAGAAGAGAGAGAAGAAAGTAGATATAGTGAAAGTGGAGAGATAAAGAGGGTTGTAGAATTAGATAAGGATGGAAACGAAATAGTAAAAAATGAACACAATGAAGATTGTAAATAAAATTTAATGAAGGCAGAGAACTTTTATGAAAAGTAGAGGAAGTAGTATAAGAGAACTTTTAGAAAGAGGGTATGAAGTTTTAAAAAATAGAGAAATAGAAAGCTATGCTTTGGATGCACAACTCCTTTTGGGAAAGGTATTAAATAAGGATAGATTATTTATACTTCTAAATGGTAATTATGAAGTGCCGGAAAAAGAAGCTGAAGAATACTATGATTATTTAAAATTAAGAGAAAATAAAATGCCTGTAAAATATATATTAGGTCATTGTGAATTTATGGGGATTGATTTTACAGTGAAATCTGGGGTGCTAATTCCTAGGCCTGATACCGAGACTTTAGTAGAGCAAGCATTGATTCAAATAAAGCATAATAATTTTCATAATATATGTGATGTATGTTGTGGAACAGGGATTATTGGAATATCTATTGCTAAACTTATAGAAGGTGTAAATGTAAAATGCTGTGATATATCCTCTACAGCTTGTGAGGTTGCGACAGAAAATATAAAAAAATTTTCATTAGAGGAAAGAGTTCAGGTAGTCAAGAGTGATTTGATGGAATATTATATTCAAAATGAGATAAAATTTCATATGATTGTATCCAATCCTCCTTATATAAAAGAAAGCAGTATACCTACTTTAATGGAAGATGTAAAAAATTATGAGCCTAGGGAAGCGCTTTTAGGAGGCAAAGATGGGTTGGAATTTTATAGAAAAATAGCCAAACAAAGTTTGAAAGTTTTAGAAATCAATGGAATTATTATGTTTGAAATAGGTTATGACCAAAGGGAATCAGTTGCAGATATATTAACGCAAAACGGATTTAAAAATATAATGTGTATAAAAGATTTAGCAGGGAAAGATAGGGTGATTAAAGGAGTGTTATAAATAAAAATGTTATGATATAATAATATATTGTGAAAATATTTATACGGAGTGATAAAAATTATGTTAGAAAGACTTAATTTTATAGAAAATAAGTACGAAGAATTATCTATCAAAATAAGCGATCCGCAAGTTATGGCAGATCAGAAAGAATGGCAAAAGTTATGCAAAGAAAATGCAGAGTTAGAGGAAATAGTTACAAAATATAGAGAATATAAAAAAGCACAGCAGGAGTTGGAAGATAACAAAGAAATGCTCAAAGAAGAAACAGATAGAGAAATGAAGGAAATGGAACAGGAAGAAATAAAAAGACTTACAGAAGTTATAGAAGAAAGAGAAAATGAGTTAAAAGTACTCCTTCTTCCTAAAGATCCAAATGATGATAAAAACGTATTTGTGGAAATTAGAGCAGGAGCAGGAGGAGAAGAAGCGGCTTTATTTGCTGCAAATCTCACTAGAATGTATACAAGGTATGCAGAATGCCAGGGATGGAGTATAGAGACTATCAGTATAAATGCCACAGATATAGGCGGATTTAAAGAAATTGTATTTATGGTAAAGGGAAAGGGAGCCTATAGCAGATTAAAGTATGAAAGTGGAACTCATAGAGTACAGAGAGTGCCAGATACCGAGTCAAGTGGAAGAATCCACACTTCAACGGCTACAGTAGCAGTACTTCCAGAAGTTGATGATGTAGATGTAGTTATAAATCCAAATGATATAAGAATAGATGTATTTAGAGCATCAGGTCATGGTGGACAATGTGTAAATACTACTGATTCGGCAGTTAGAATTACCCATTTACCTACGGGGCTTGTAGTATCCTGCCAGGACGAAAAATCCCAACTCAAAAATAAGGAAAAGGGTATGAAAGTTTTAAAATCCAGACTTTACGAAAGAGCAGAAAAAGAAAGAAGTGCCAGCATAGCTGAGGACAGAAAAAGCCAGGTTGGAACAGGTGATAGAAGTGAAAGAATAAGGACTTATAATTATCCACAAGGCAGAGTTACAGACCATAGAATAGGATTAACTTTATATAAGTTAGATTCATTTTTAGATGGAAACATAGATGAAGTAATAGATGCACTTATAACTGCAGATCAGGCTGAAAAAATGAAGGCAATGGGAAATGATTCATTATAAGTGTAATGAAAATTAGAGAGGAGTTGAATAACCGTTAAAGGACATCTAACGGGGAAGTATGAACATAGATAAAGCTATTAGAAAGCAAAAAAAATCTTACAAGATATTTATGCTGTCTATGTGCTTTATTTTTTGTGTATTGCCGACAGCTCTTATTTTAGCTAGAAAATATAATATATTTTATATAATGTACTTAATAGTCCTAGAAATACTTATTTTTTTAGCTGTTGTTATTAGAATCAATAATGAATTTTTAAAATTTAGTTACGATGGATACAAGTTAAAATTAAAAATGGGGATTAGAAGGTCTAAGTTAAATATAATATGTAATAAAATTGTTTTGGTTCATATAGAAAATTATATTTCAAAGTACAGAGACAATCAGGATTTTAGAATAATCATTCTATCATCTTCCAAGTTTAGAAGTGATAGAATGATATTGGTGCATAAAGAATTTTTGAAAAGGCATTCTTATGTGGCACATCAATATAATAAAATAAAGATTTTGCATCCTGAAAAGATCTTTTACTACACTATAATAAAAAGAGGAGCATTGAACAAATATCCTCTTTTGGACACTATTTATAAGAGTTGTGTTTATGCCCACTTTACTGTGGAAACTATTGAAAGAATAAAATATTATAGGGAAAATTCAGAAAATTATATTGACAATAAGAAAAAATAAAAATGTATTCATATATTGTGAAGTCTTAAAATAAATATGATATATAATAATAATATAAGGTGATTTTTTGAATGCAAATATAACTTATATAGTTATAATAGGAAGCATAGTGTCACTTGTAGGAACAATGATAGGAGCTTCCCTCGGGGTAATAGTAAGAGAACCCTCTAATAAGTTACTAGGCTTTATAATAGGATTTGCAGGTGGAATTATGCTGTCTGTAGTAGTATTTGACTTAATTCCTGAATCTATGAATAAATGGAACTTTGTTTTCACTATAATATTTGTAGTTTTAGGAGCTGGTCTTATTGCCATAATTGATTCTAAGGTAGATATAGGCGGCACTAACAAACATCTAAAAATTGCGTTTATGGCTTCTTTGGGACTTATGATTCATAATTTTCCAGAAGGCATAATAATGGGATGTGGTTTTGCAGCAGGAGGAACCCTTGGAATAAAGATGAGCCTCATAATTGCAATTCATGATATACCGGAGGGAATTGCTGTGTCAGCACCACTTATGGCATCTAAGGTAAAAATTTCAAGGATACTTTTATATGCTTTCATTACAGCTTTCCCAACTGCCATAGGCACTTTTGCAGGTGTTTACATAGCTAATATTTCTAAAAATGTATTGGGAGCGTGTTTATCTGCTGCGTCTGGAATAATGCTGTATGTGGTATGCGGAGAGATGATACCAGAATCTTCAAAACTATGGGATGGTATTACAAGTACACTTGGAACTTTATGTGGAATTATTTTAGGACTTGTAATAGTACAGGTATTTTAAATTCATATGATTTAAAATATGAATTATTGTTTTTAATGTAAAGGTGGAATGTTAGATGAACACAAAAGTGAAAATGGTAGATGAAAGAAATTTAGATAAGGATATTATTGAAGAGGCAGGAAAAGTCATAAAAGATGGTGGACTTGTGGTTTTCCCAACTGAAACTGTATATGGTCTCGGAGCAAACGCCCTTAATCCTGCTGCAGTAAAGAAAATATTTCAAGCTAAGGGAAGACCACAGGATAATCCTTTGATTGTACATATATCTGATATAGAAGATATAAAAGAGCTAGTAGTTTATGTTCCTGAAATAGCTAAGAAACTTATGAAGAAATTTTGGCCAGGTCCCATGACTATAATTCTTCCTAAATCACAAATTATACCAGATATCACCAGTGCTTCGCTTCCAAGTATAGGAATTAGGATGCCCTCGAATATAATAGCTAGAGAGCTTATAAGAACATCAAAAGTTCCAATTGCTGCACCTTCTGCAAATATATCGGGAAGACCTAGTCCTACGGATGTAGAAAGATGTATAGAAGATTTAAATGGAAAGGTTGATTTTATATTAGGAGGAGATATGTGTGAAGTTGGAGTAGAATCAACTATAATAGATTGTACTGTAACTCCTGTTTGTGTACTTAGACCCGGAGGAATAACTCTAGAGGCATTAAAAGAGATAGATGGCAGCATATATATTGATCCTGCAGTAATGAAAAAACCGGATAAAAATTTAAAACCGAAAGCTCCAGGAATGAAGTATAGGCACTATGCTCCAAAGGCCCCTCTAAAAATAGTTAACGGAGATTTAAAAAAAACTATTGAAAAAATTAACGAAATGGTGCAAAATTATATAGGTGAAAATAAAGTAGTAGGTATAATTGCTACAGATGAAACAAAAGATCTGTATAAAAATGGATTAGTAATATCCTTGGGAAGTAGAAATAATATGATTAGTATATCTAAAAATTTATTTGAAACACTAAGAAGTTTTGACGACAAAAATGTAGATATTATAATAACTGAAGCTTTTGACGAAAAGGGAATAGGGACAGCTGTGATGAATAGATTAAATAAATCTGCGGGATTTGATATTATAAGAGTGTGATGTATAAAATGTGAAAGTTTAAATGTAGAATTTTTAGGAGGCTTTTAATCTATGAAAAATATACTATTCGTTTGTACAGGTAATACTTGTAGAAGTTGTATGGCAGAGGCAATATTTAATTCTTTATGTGATATGGAATATATAAAAGCTATTTCAGCAGGAGTTGCAGTAGTAGAGGGCAGCGTAACTTCTAAAAATTCTGCAGAGGTAGTCAAACAAAACATTAACTTAGATATAAGCAGCAGAAAAGCTGTTCAGATAAATGAAGACATGATAAGAAAATCAAGGCTTATTTTAACTATGACAGGTTATATAAGAGATATCATAAAGAAGAGTTTTCCTGAATTTAAGAATAGAGTATATACTTTAAGTGAATTTGTTTCTCTGGATCAGGATATAACAGATCCTTTTGGAAAAAGTATAAATGAATACAAAAATACTTATAAGCAATTAGAAAATGGTATTTCATTATTAATTAACAAGTTAAAGGAAGATAGAGACATTAATTAAATGTTAGTATCTTCTTTTTTTGCGGAGTTACTTTTGAAAAATTGATATAACTTAATAACACATACTTTATATATACTTTAAATAAAATAATATATACTTTGGAGGTATTTTTTATGAAAATTGCTTTAGGCAGTGACCACGCTGGATTTCCTTTAAAAAAAGAAGTGATGGGGCACTTACAGGATAAGGGTATAGAATTTAAAGATTTTGGAACTTTTTCAGAGTCCTCTTGTGATTATCCTGATTATGCATTAAAAGTTGGGGAAGAAGTTACAAGCAAGAATTATGACTTTGGGATACTTATATGTGGAACTGGTATTGGTATAAGTATAGCTGCAAACAAGATACCTGGCGTAAGGGCAGCACTTTGTAGTGATACTTTCAGTGCCCATGCATGCAGAGAACACAACAATGCTAATATACTAGCTATGGGTCAGAGAGTTGTGGGAGTAGGACTTGCTATTGACATAGTTGATACTTTCTTATCTGCTAAATTTCAAGGAGATAGACACCAGAGAAGGATAGATAAAATTACAGAAATAGAGAAAAAATATAGCAAATAGATGAATATTATATAATGACAATTGATATTATGAAATGAAAATAGGAGGAATATATATGAGTAAAGTAACACAAATAGCACATCCACTTATATTGCATAAATTAGCATTAATAAGGGATAAGCGTACAGGGTCTAAGGATTTTAGAGAACTTGTAGAAGAGGTGGCCATGCTTATGGCATATGAAGTTACCAGAAATCTTCAAACAGAGGATGTAGAAATAGAGACACCGATATGTAAAACAACTTGCAAAATGCTTTCAGGTAAAAAAGTTGCTATAATACCTATACTAAGAGCAGGACTTGGAATGGTAGGAGGAATGATAAAACTTATTCCTGCAGCAAAAGTAGGGCATATAGGATTATATAGAGATGAAGCTACATTAAAACCAGTAGAATATTTCTGTAAATTACCACAGGATATAGGGGAAAGGGAAGTAATTGTTACAGATCCTATGCTTGCTACAGGAGGATCTGCAACCGATGCCATAGATATGTTGAAGAAAAAAGGTGCTAAGAATATAAGACTTATGTGTTTAATAGCTGCACCAGATGGAATAAAAAAAGTAACAGAGGCTCATCCAGATGTAGATGTATACATAGCATCTATTGATGAAAAATTAAATGAAAATGGATATATAGTACCAGGACTTGGAGATGCTGGAGACCGGTTATACGGAACAAAATAATATTGCTAAGTGTAGGAGGGAGTTCACTTATAATTTAAGTGAACTTTTTACTTTAGAATTAAAACCTTGGTCAATTGTTTTAAAACTTTGATTAATAGTTTATAATATATGTTGTAATTATTATATATCAAGGAGATATTTGTTATGAGAAAAGATTGGGATAATTATTTTATAGATATCGCATTTAAAGTTGCAGAAAGGAGTACATGTCCTAGGTTACACGTAGGAGCAGTCCTTGTTAAAAACAGAAGGATAAAGGGCACTGGGTATAATGGAAGCCCCAGAGGTTTAGAACATTGCGAGGATGTAGGGTGTTACATGAAGGGTAATCACTGTGTAAGAACAATTCATGCAGAAGTAAACTGTCTACTAGAGGTAGCCCCTGATGACAGAGAAAGTTCAACGCTGTATATTACCCATATGCCTTGTCCAGAATGCCAAAAATTAATAATTACCTGTGGCATTAAAAGAGTTGTATATTGTGAGGAGTATACCCCGGAAATTAATTGGTTTGAAAAAACACCAAAAATTGAATTAATATGTATAGAGAGATCAGAATAACATAATATGGAGAAAACATAAGATGTGATTAAGGAAGGTTATTATGAATAATTTGTATTTATTTGCAATAGTTTCAATAATTTTTTCAGTTATACTTACACCCCTTATTAAAAAGCTCGCCATTAAACTAGATATTATGGATGTGCCTAAAGATAATAGAAGAATACATAATAAGCCTATACCACTCATAGGTGGATTGGCCATATACTTTTCATTTGTAATTACTTTGTTTTTGAAAATGGGTAAGCTTACAGGATCGGAAACGGGACTTATACTAGGAGCTACTATTATAGTAATAGGAGGGCTCCTAGATGATAAATTTGACATAAAGCCTTGGTGTAAACTGTTGTTTCAATTAGGAGCAGCAGGGGTTTTGATAATTTATGGAATAAGAATAGAAATAATTACAAATCCTTTTAATGGTATACATCAGTTTATAAACATAGGAGTATTATCCATTCCTCTAACTATAATATGGGTAATTGGGATTACTAATGCACTCAATTTAATTGATGGACTAGATGGTTTGGCAGCAGGTATAGCATTTATATCTTGTATAACTATTTTTATTATAGCATTGTTGAATAATAGATATGAGGCGGCGGTGCTTACCAGCATATTATCTGGAGCTATACTTGGATTTTTACCTTATAATTTTAATCCAGCCTCTATATTTATGGGAGATACTGGGGCACAGTTGCTTGGCTTTTTACTTGCAGCTATATCCATGGAGGGTGCAATAAAATCTGCTGCGGCTTTTTCTGTAGCTGTACCTATTTTAGCGCTTGGAATACCAATATATGATACTTTGTTTGCCGTGATAAGAAGAAAAATAAATGGGAAACCTATTATGGAAGCAGATAGGGGTCATCTGCATCATAGGCTTCTTGATATGGGACTTACCCAAAAACAGGTTGTTATGATAATGTATAGTATAAGTGCAGTATTGGGTAGTATTTCTATAATAGCCATGGAGATAAATGAACAGAAATCGTACTTCCTTCTAATGATAGTTATGGTTATTTTGGTTTTTATGGCCTGGAAGGCTGGATTTTTCAAACATAAAGAGTAAAAAAGGAGGTTTTAATATGAATAAAATTAAATGTATTACTATATTTGGAACAAGACCAGAAGCAATAAAAATGGCTCCTTTAGTTAAGGAACTTGAGAAGAGAAAAGAAATAGATAATAAAATATGTGTTACTGCTCAACATAGGGAAATGCTTGACCAGGTTTTGGAGCTTTTTAATATTGTTCCTGATTTTGATTTGGATATAATGAAAAATAAACAGACATTAACAGGTATAACTAATAGAGTGCTCCAGGGACTTGAGAAAATATTTGAAGAGGAGAAGCCGGATTTAGTACTTGTTCATGGAGATACAACTACAACTTTTGCAGGAGCACTAGCTGCTTTTTATAAAAAAATAAGGGTTGGCCATGTAGAAGCAGGACTTAGGACTTACGATAAATATTTCCCGTTTCCAGAAGAGATGAATAGAAAGCTTACAGGTGCTATAGCTGATCTTCATTTTGCACCAACTGCTGGATCAAAGTCTAATTTATTAAAAGAAGGTGTGCCTGAAGATCAAATATTTGTAACTGGAAATACAGTAATTGATGCCATGAAGTTTACAGTAGAGAAGGGTTATACATTTAGAAATGAGGAATTAAATACCATAGATTATGATAGCAGGAAAGTTATAATGGTAACTGCCCATAGGAGAGAAAATTGGGGAAAAGGTATTGAGAATATTTGTAATGCATTAAAAAAGATTATAGACCAAAATAAAAATGTGGAAATTGTTTATCTGGTACACTTAAATCCTGTAGTAAAGGATGTGGTATATAAAATACTTGGAAATGTTTCTAGAGTTCACCTGTTACCTCCACTAGATACTAAGGAAACACACAATTTAATAAATAAATGTTTTATGGTTATGACTGATTCAGGAGGACTTCAAGAAGAGGCACCCCATCTCGGAAAGCCTGTATTGGTACTTAGGAATGTGACTGAAAGACCAGAGGCTGTACGGGCAGGAACAGTAAAGCTTGTGGGAACAGATGAAGAAAAAATAATAAAGTTAGCAAATGGGCTTATAACAAATTCTAAGGAGTATGAGGCGATGAGTAAAGCTATAAATCCTTATGGAGATGGTAAGGCAGCTTATAGAATAACAGAAGCTATTTTACAGTATTTCAATTTAACAAAGGGTACATATAGTGAATTTAATTATAGTTTATAGTTGATAATATAAGTTATTAGTCAATTAATTAGGAAATATTTCATTATTGTTCATATTTTTACATAAACATCTTAAAATTAGAGAGATTATTTGAAATATTGATAGAATAATTAATAAATTAACAAAAAATATTTCTATATTTACATTATATTATGAATATTATGAGAAGTTTCGAAATATTTGTGATATAATTTCAATATAATTAAATCTATATTACAGTAGGTGAGTTTTACTTGGAAGAGGATTTAAAAATTATATTAAAGAAAGTAATTGCAATAGATGTGGTAATTGCAATTTTGACTTCAATACTTTCTCTTGAGTTTTTTAAGCCATATACTTATGTAGTTATAATAGGAATTGTAATGGCAATTATAAACTTTATATTAAATGCAGTCACAACTAATTACTTATTGTCTATTGGAGGAAACAGGTTTTTAATTGTTTTTTCGTCAGCAGTAAGAATTATTGTCACAATTGGTATTATATTATTACTTTATAAGAATAATAATTATAATATTATAGCTTTTATGGTAGGTTACACTTTACACTATGTAGCTATCATACTTTATGGAGTAACAACAACGAGTAAAATTTAAGAAAGGGGTGTATTTATATGAGTTTGGATGCTGAAACAGTATTTTCACTACATGTTTTTAATCATACTATTAATGTGACTAATAGTATTGTCATTCAGTGGGCAGTTATGGTTATAATTACTGTTTTAGTAATAGCTTTAACTAAAGATTTCAAAAAGATTCCAGGAAAGAGACAGAGCGTTATAGAAATGATTGTTGGGTTTATAAGTAATTTTGTTTCTGATAATATGGGAGATAAGTATAAAAGTTTTATACCCTTTATAGGTACCATGGGTATTTTTTTACTTTTTCTCAATTTAACAGGACTGGTGGGAGTAGAACCATCCACTAAGGATATAAATGTAACAGCAGGATTTGCATTAATAAGTTTTGTTGTAATTAATGCTAATGCATTTATGAAGATTGGAATTAAAGGTTATGGAAAAAAGTTAGTACGTCCATATGCTTTGATGTTTCCAATGAATTTACTTGAAAAATTTACTCTCCCATTTTCATTGTGCCTAAGACTATTTTGTAATATGCTTGTAGGTTCTATAATACTTGGGCTTCTTTATCAGTTATTAATATATGTAAGTTATATTACTCCATTTGTTATTCCTATACCATTTCATTTTTTCTTTGATGTGTTTGATGGTATTATACAAGTGTATATATTTATGATACTTACTATGTTATATACTAAGATGGGAGCAGAAGAAGAGTAATTAGTAATAATAAACTACATCCTAATAATAGCAATGTTAGGTATTATAAAAAATTTTATATTTTAAGGAGGAAAAAAAAATGAACATTGATGCTAAAACTTTTTTAGATGGAATGTGTGCAATAGGAGCAGGATTAGCTGCAATCGGTTGTCTCGGTGGTGGTGTTGGTGTAGGTACTGTTACAGGTAAAGCAATTGAATCTCTAGCAAGGCAACCTGAAGCAAAAGGACCTGTAATGTCAACAATGTTTATAGGTTTGGCATTTGCTGAAGTTACTTCTTTATATGCTTTACTTGTTTCTATATTGTTATTATTCTTAAAATGGCAATAAGAATGTTTTTCTAAAAAGTAAGCCTGAAGGGAGACTTTTAAGATATGAGTGGAAATGTATTTACTATCGTTGCTACTATAATAAACTTTTTTATTCTTATGGCTATACTAAAGCATTTTCTCTTTGATAAAGTTAATAGTGTAGTTGAAGCAAGAAACAATGAAGTAAAAGAAACATTAGATAAGGCAAAATCAGATAGAGAAGAAGCTGAATCCTTAAAAATTCAAAATGAAAAAAATCTTCAACAATCAAAAGTAGAAGGCAAGAAAATAGTAGAAAAATATAAAGAAAGAGCTGAAAAATTATCAGGAGAGATTAAAACGGAAGCTTCAACTGACGTGCAGCTTATACGTGAAAGAGCAAAAAAAGATATTGAGCGAGAAAAGGAAAAAGCCGAATCTGAAATAAAAAATCAAGTTATTGACTTAGCTCTTTTAATATCTTCAAAGGCTCTTGAAGGTTCTATTGATGAAAAACAGCATAGAAAGCTTATTCAAGATTTTATATCTAAGGTAGGTATTTAATTATGTATGAATATCTAGATAAAAGGTATGCTCTTGCACTTTATCAGCTTGCAGAAGAAAAGGGTAAAGTAGAAGAGTATTTAGAAGAATTAAGAAAAATACTACAATTAGTGAAAAATGAACCTAAGTTGTTAGAAATCATAGAACACCCTGAAGTTAGTACATTGGCCAAGGAGAAAATATTTACTAATATTTTTAAAGCTAATGTAAGTGAGGATGTTTTTTCGTTTTTGGTATTGCTTATTAAAAAAGGAAGAATTAGTCAGCTTGAAGGAAACTGTAGAGAATTTGAAAATATTTATTTAGAAAAAAATAATACAGTTATTGCAAAAGTGAAAACAGTGGTCGATTTAAATGAAGAAGAAAAAAAAGCCCTAGTTGAAAAACTGGAGAAGAAATTTAATAAGAAAGTTTTAATAAAATTAGAGATAGATCCGTCTATAATTGGTGGCGTTTATGTTAATGTAAATAACGAGGTTATTGATGGCACTATAAGATCAAAGCTTTCTGAAATGAGAAAAATAATGCTTAAAGGAGAATAGAGGTGGGCCTATGAATATAAAACCTGAAGAGATAACTTCAATTATAAAAGACGAAATACAAAAATATGAGAAGAAAATAGAAACAGTTGATTCAGGTACAATAATCCAAATTGGCGATGGCATTGCTAGAGTTTATGGATTAAATAAATGTATGGCAAATGAACTTTTAGAATTTCCAAATGACGTTTATGGTATGGCTCTAAACCTTGAACAAGACAATGTAGGCTGCGTTCTTTTAGGATCTGAGGAAGGAATAAAAGAAGGAGACATAGTTAAGAGTACAGGTAGAGTTGTAGAAGTACCAGTAGGAGAAAATATTATTGGAAGAGTTGTAAATTCGCTTGGACAGCCTATAGATGGAAAAGGCCCTATAAAAACAACAGAAACTAGACCTATAGAAATAATAGCACCTGGCGTTATAAGTAGACAGTCTGTTAAAGAGCCACTTCAAACAGGACTTAAGGCTATAGACTCAATGATACCAATTGGAAAAGGACAAAGGGAATTAATAATAGGAGATAGGCAAACAGGTAAGACGGCTATTGCCATGGATACTATAATAAACCAAAAAGGAAAAGATGTAATATGCATATATGTAGCTATAGGTCAGAAACAGTCTACTGTAGCTCATATAGTAAATAACTTGACAGAAATGGATGCTATGGATTATACAATAGTTGTATCCGCATCAGCATCTGACTCAGCTTCGCTTCAATATATGGCTCCATATGCAGGTTGTACTATGGGAGAATATTTTATGAATAGCGGTAAAGATGTACTTATAGTATATGATGATTTATCTAAACACGCAGTTGCCTATAGAGAAATGTCATTATTACTTCGTAGACCGCCAGGAAGAGAAGCATATCCAGGCGATGTATTCTACTTGCATTCAAGATTACTTGAAAGGGCTGCAAAACTTTCCGATAAGTTAGGAGGAGGATCACTTACAGCACTTCCTATAATTGAGACTATGGCTGGAGATGTTACTGCATATATACCAACAAATGTTATTTCTATAACAGATGGACAGATATTTCTTGAAACAGAGCTTTTTTATGCAGGCCAAAGGCCAGCTATAAATGCAGGTATATCAGTATCAAGAGTTGGTGGTAATGCACAAATTAAAGCTATGAAACAAGTAGCAGGCACTCTTAGGTTGGATTTAGCACAATATAGAGAACTTGCGTCATTTGCTCAATTTGGATCAGACCTTGATAAAGAATCCATGAAGAGACTTGAAAAAGGTAAGAGGTTAACAGAAATATTAAAACAATCTCAGTATAAACCAATGCCTGTAGAGAAGCAGGTAATGATATTATTTGCAGCTAGCAGAGAGTATTTGATGGATATACCAGTTCAAAAAATTACCGAATTTGAAAAAGAATTTCTTGACTATATGGAAACACAACATAACGAAATAGGTAAGGAAATAGTAGAAAAGAAAATTATATCTGAAGAATTAAGTGTCAAACTTGGAAATGCTATAGAAGAATTTAAAAAAATATTTTTAGCAGAGGCATAATTTCCTTTGCGGGAGGTGAAATATGGCAGGTGCAGGACTTGTTGCAATAAAAAGAAGAATCAAATCAGTAACTAGTACTCAAAAAATAACAAATGCTATGGGACTTATTGCCACCTCTAAGCTTAGAAAAATTAGAATGAAACTTGATGCAAATAACAAATACTGTGAACTATTTAGCTCTATAGTAAATGAATTTGTTTCAGAATCCGGGGGAAATAATATTTATGTATATGGTAATAAAAGCAATAAAAGTCTCTACATATGCTTAAATTCTGATACAGGGTTATGTGGTGGATTTAATAATAATGTTGTAACTGAGCTTGATAATTATGTATCAAAAAATAGACAAAATTCTATTGTGATATCTGTAGGACAAAAAGCAAGAATGTACTTAAAAAGGTATAAATATGAAATTGAAACAGAGTATGTAGATATTCCTGATATTCCTACGATGAAAGAAGCAGATACCATAGCATATAAAATCTTGGATCTTTATAGAAGTGGCAAGGTCGGGGAAGTTAATATAGTTTATACTAAATTTGTTTCAACTATTAAGCAGAATGTGATTGTGGAAAAAATACTTCCGTTAGGAAAAAATAAAAAAGAAGAGAACAAAAAAAATGAAAAGAAAAATCCAGTGTTATTTGAGCCAGAAGCAGATGATATGATGGAACAGGTAATTCCTTCACATTTGAAGCAAAAACTTCTCAATTGTATGATAAATTCAAAAGCATGTGAACAGGCTTCTAGAATGACAGCAATGAATGGAGCAACTAAAAATGCGAATGATTTATTAGAAAATTTAAATCTTAAATATAATAGACAGAGACAATCTGCTATAACTCAGGAAATAAATGAAATAGTTGGAGGAGCAGAAGCTCTTAAGTAAGGAGGGACATGAATGCCAAATATAGGCAAAGTTGTTCAGGTTATAGGACCTGTAGTAGATATAAAGTTTGATGCGGAAAACCTTCCTAATATATATAATGCCATAGATATAAAATCAGGTGATAAAAAAATTATTACAGAAGTTGCACAACATATGGGTGATGATGTAGTAAGAACCATATCTATGGAGAGTACAGATGGATTAATGAGGGGTATGGATGCAGAAGACACAGGAGCGCCTATATCTGTACCTGTAGGTGAGCCAGTTTTAGGAAGACTTTTTAATATGTTAGGACAGCCAATTGATGAAAAGGGAGAAGTAAAGGCAGAACAATATTATCCTATTCATAGGCAGGCACCAAGTTTTGAAGATCAATCTGTTAAGCCTGAAATGTTTGAAACTGGTATTAAAGTTATAGATCTTATTGCACCATATCAAAGAGGCGGAAAGATAGGACTGTTTGGTGGGGCTGGTGTTGGTAAAACAGTTCTTATACAGGAACTTATAAATAATATAGCAAAGGAACACGGTGGATTATCAGTATTTACAGGTGTTGGGGAAAGAACAAGAGAAGGAAATGACCTATATTATGAAATGCAGGAATCAGGAGTTATAAACAAGACTGCATTGGTATTTGGCCAGATGAATGAACCACCTGGAGCAAGAATGAGAGTTGCACTTACAGGACTTACTATGGCAGAATATTTTAGAGATAGAGGTCAGGATGTGCTTTTATTTATAGATAATATATTTAGATTTACCCAGGCAGGGTCCGAAGTTTCAGCGTTACTTGGGAGAATACCTAGTGCTGTTGGTTATCAGCCAACTCTTGCAACTGAAATGGGTGCTCTTCAAGAGAGGATAACATCTACAAAGAGTGGATCAATTACATCTGTGCAGGCAGTATATGTTCCAGCAGATGATTTGACTGATCCAGCACCGGCAACAACATTTACGCATCTTGATGCAACTACAGTTCTTTCAAGATCAATATCCGAAATAGGTATATATCCTGCAGTTGATCCACTTGACTCAACTTCAAGAATACTTGACCCTAGGGTTGTAGGGGAAGAACATTATAAAGTAGCATCTGATGTTAAGCATATCCTTGAAAGGTATAGAGAACTTCAAGATATAATAGCAATACTCGGAGTAGATGAACTTTCAGAAGAAGATAGATTGGTAGTTCTAAGAGCTAGAAGAATTCAAAGATTTTTATCTCAGCCATTTTCTGTTGCAGAACAATTTACGGGATATCAGGGTAGGTATGTTCCTGTAAAAGAAACTATAAGAGGCTTTAAAGAAATTCTTGAGGGCAAATATGATGATTTGCCAGAGACTGCTTTTTTATTTAAAGGAACGATAGATGAAGTAGTTGAAGCTGCTAAAACCATGAAAGAAAAATAAAAATGTAAATGACATTTATTTAGTGAATAGGTTACATTAGGTTGCAAAAAGGAGAGTAATATGTCAGGAATTTTAAAATTAACCCTACTTACTCCTGACAAGGAATTTTATAAGGGAGAAGTAGTAAAATTAATAACAGTGAGTACCCAGGGTGACATAGCAATTCTTCCAGATCATATGCCTTTGGTAACTACTTTAAAACCTTCAAATACTGAAATTGTTGAAAAGGATGGTAAAAGATTAAAGGTATTTACATCAACTGGAGTAATGGAAGTAATAAATAATGAACTCAAAATTTTATGTGACGCTTGTGAATGGCCAGATGAAATAGATATAGATAGAGCAAAAGCTGCTAAAGATAGAGCTGAAAAAAGATTAACTAATCAGAAAGACGAAGTGGATGTAAAAAGAGCACAAATGGCATTGGCTAGGGCACTGGCTAGAATTAATCTGAAGTAATGGATCTCTTGGTAGTTCGCTGTATTTCAATTGAAGATAAAAAACACTACCCCAAATCATTAACATAATGGTTTTAGGTAGTATTTTTTTATGCCTAAAAATAATCACATTTTGTTATCTGAATTTATATACTAATATAGGTCTCTCCTATGGAATCTTTATTTTTTGAGACAATAATATTCGGTTTTCTAGTACAAAGAAAAAAGACTATCAAATAAAATTTGGTATATCAAAATTAATTAGAAATTTATTGAATATAAAAAGGGAAAGTTGTCCATAATTTTTAAAGAGAAATAGAAGGGGGTGAAAGTGTCCTGTTTAAATTGATGCAGAACTAAATATATATGAAGAAGTTAAAAATATTAAGCTGTTTATTGGTTCTTGTATTTTCTTTTCAATATTATGTTTGTGCTTCAGGAGATAATTTGTATGTAAAATCTATTTCTAATGTAAAGGAAACAGATATGTTTAAAAACATACTAGAAAAGACTAACAGTACGCCAGTGGAGAATGGAATTATGGCTACTTTTAATACTCATAGTGATAAGGAAAAGGTTGTAAATGAAATATTTAAGGTATTAACGAGATATAGTGAATATAACAAAAAAATATGGAGAAATAATAAAATTTATTGTATAGAATTTAATGGATATTGTGCAGAGGGTTATGTGGAAGGTGTAGAAAATGAAAATTATAATATTATTACAGTTAATATTATAAGAAAATGCAGTCAGTATAAATTGCAGGATTTGAAGAGTATGGTAGATAAATCTTTATCGGGTAGAAAAGAAAAGTGTAAGTATTTTGAATATGTAAAAGCAAAAACTCAGAAGCAAGACGTAAGTAGTGTAAATAG